>JAJLLM010000098.1:0-7945 GCA_033837965.1 Pseudazoarcus pumilus | reverse complement strand
GTCGCGCGGCTTGATGTCCTGGTCGAGCAGGCGCAGCACCGCCGCAGAGGCCGCACGGCAGTCGGCCAGCTTGCTCTCCGACACGGCGTTCTGCGCCGACGAGCCGGGCAGGCTCATGCCCAGCGCCTCGATCGCGCTGGCCATCGTGTTGGCGGTATACATGCCGCCACAGGAGCCGGGGCCGGGGATCGCGGTGTCCTCGACGTCCTTGACCTCCTTGAGCGTCATCACGCCCTTGGCGTGGGCGCCGACGGCCTCGAACACCGAAATGATGTCGGTGTGGTTCTTGCCGGGCAGGATGGTGCCGCCGTAGACGAACACCGACGGGCGGTTCAGGCGCGCCAGACCGATGATGCAGCCGGGCATGTTCTTGTCGCAGCCGCCGATCGCGACGAGGCCGTCGAAGCCTTCACAGCCGGTCACCGCCTCGATGGAATCGGCGATGATCTCGCGCGACACCAGCGAATACTTCATGCCCTCGGTGCCGTTGGCGATGCCGTCGGAGATGGTGATGGTGTTGAAGATCACACCCTTGCCGCCGGCCGCGTCGGCGCCGCGCGCGGCTTCCTCGGCCAGACCGTTGATGTGCATGTTGCACGGCGTGACGTTGCTCCAGGTCGAGGCAATGCCGATCTGCGGCTTCTTGAAGTCCTCGTCGGTGAAGCCCACGGCGCGCAGCATCGCGCGGCCCGGAGCCTTGCTGATGCCGTCGACGACTTCGGCGGAGTACTTGCGGCGATTGTCGGTGGTCATGGCGTGTTCCTGAACGGGTTGATCGTGCGCCGCACGGTGGCGGCGGAAAATCGTGGATTTTACCGAAAGCCTCGGCCGCCGGCCCTGAAATGCACTGGTCCACGCAAAAGGCCGGGCTCAAGTCCCGGCCTTCTGACGTGCGGCTGCGGATGCCTCAGGCGATCGAGACGACTTCGATCTCGAAAGTCAGATCCTTGCCCGCCAGCGGGTGATTGGCGTCGACCTTGATGGTGGCCTCTTCAATGCCCACCACCACGACCGGCACCGGACGGCCGTCGTGCGTCTGCATCTGCAGTTGCTGGCCGATGGACAGCTCGATCTCGGCCGGGATGTTGCTGCGCGGCACCTCGATCACGCCCTCGGGGCTGTGCGGGCCATAGGCCTCGTCGGACGGAATCTGCGCAGTCGTCTTGTCGCCCGCCGTGAGGCCGGTGACAGCCTTCTCGAAACCGGGAATGAGCTGGCCGGAACCGACCGTGAATTCCAGCGGCTCACCGCCCACCGACGAATCGAACACCGATCCGTCCGCCAGCTTGCCGGTGTAATGAACGCGGACGGTATCGCCCTGCTTGATCTGTGCCATGTGCACCTCCTGAATACGTGCGTGAGCCGGATCTCCACCGGTTGCGCATGGCGGTTGGTGAAGCATGAGAGGGCATCACCATACAGCAAGAGGCCTTCGAAGGCGACCCGGGAGGGCGTCAGATCGCTGCAAGATGCGTTGTTTTCGGTGCAATTGAGCGCACAACATCGCCATCGCCAGCGGCCTGCGTTTCAGTCGTCGATGCGTTCGAACACCACGTCCTGCGCGCCCTGCCACAGCACCTTTTCGCCCAGCGTGCGCAGATGCTCGCGCCCTTCGACGATGGTCAGGAAGTGGTTGCCGGCGAGTTGGCCGAGCTTGCTGGCGAAGCTGCAGGCACCGTAGGCCAGGACGATCTCGGTCTCGCTGTAGCCGCCGGGGTAGAACAGCACGTCGCCGGGCGCGGGGTGGGCTGTGGCGTTCTCGAAGCCGAAGCCGGGCTGGAAATCACCCAGCGGCACCCAGCAACCCTCGCCGCTCCAGCGCACGTGGATCAACTGCGTGCTCCAGGGCAGCAGGCCGAGGAAGGCTTCCACCGTTTTCGGTGCGGCGGCGACGGTTTCCGCCACGAAGACCTGGCCGCCGGCCGTGATGCGGATACGCGCCATGCCTTACTTGCGCCCGATGAGTCTGCCCAGCGCGGGCGACAGGCCTTTCCAGTCCTTCACCGGCGGCGGCGCGTAGCTGCCAGCCGAGCCGCCACGCGGCGCCAGTGCGGCAAGCGCTTCGGCATGGCGCACGGCGCTGGAAACGCCATCGACCACCGGCACCGGAATGCGGTCGGCGATGGTGCGCGCCAGACCCGCCAGCGGCGCACCGGCAATGATGATGACGTCGGCGCCGTCCTCGCGAATGGCCGTTTCGCACAGCGCCAGCAGCTGCGCGCCCTTGTCTTCCTGCACGGTGCCGATGTTGGGCAAGGCCTCGTCCAGACAGCGGATGCTGGCGAGCCGGCTGGACAGGCCGTGCATGTCGACCGTTTCCTGATACCAGGCGCGGATGCGGCGCGAGATCGCGACGATCGAAAAACGCCCGCCGAGCATGGCGGCGCTCATCAGCGCGGCCTCGGTCATGCCCACCACGGGAATCGGCAGCATCTCGCGCGCGGCGGCCAGACCGGGGTCACCGAAGGCGGCGACGATGGCGGCATCGTGGCCCTCGTAGTGCTCGGCCAGTTCGTTGAGCACAGCAAAGCCGCCTACCGCGGCTTCAGCGCGCGTCTCGATGTAGGCCACGCCGAAGGGCGCGGTGCGCATCGTCAGCTCGGTGTCGGCGGCGATGGTGCGGCGCGCCTCGGCCTCGATCAGGTCGGTGACGCTTTGCGAAATGTTCGGGTTAATAATGAGAAGCTTCATGTTGCGTGGGTTCCTTTCAGACTTGCGCGCGGGCACGTTCCCACAGCGCTTCCGAGGCGGCCTGCGCGTCGGCGAGGATGGCGTCCTGATCGGCGTGCACGAGGCGGCCGCCTTCGACCACCACGTCACCATCGCACACGACCATCGCCACGTCGCGCCCCTGTGCGCAATGAACGAGGTTGCCCAATGTCTCGATGTGCGGCACGAGGTGCGGGCGGCGGAAATCGAAGGCCACCAGATCGGCCTTCTTGCCGACCGTGATCGAGCCGATTTCGTCCTGCAGGCCGAGTGCGCGCGCGCCATTGATGGTGGCCATTTCGAGCACATGATGCGGCTGCCAGAAATCGTCGATGCATTCTTCCTGGATGCGCCCGACCATCAGCGCCCAGCGCATCACCTCGACCATGTCGCCATGCATGTTGTCGGTGGCCAGCGCTATGTTGGCGCCGGCGCGGCGCAGCCGGCTGGTGGGCGCGATGCGCCCGCCCTGCGCGTTGCCGCGCGGCACGTGGGCGACGTTGATGCGCGCGCGGCCGATGCGCTC
Source organism: Pseudazoarcus pumilus (assembly GCA_033837965.1). Lineage (GTDB taxonomy): Bacteria > Pseudomonadota > Gammaproteobacteria > Burkholderiales > Rhodocyclaceae > Pseudazoarcus > Pseudazoarcus pumilus_A. The sequence goes on along the minus strand of JAJLLM010000098.1, from coordinate 4,710 downwards.
AAGGTCACTGTCCGACACATACATGCAGTGCGCGGCGGTATAGCGGTGGTCGAGCAGGCCGACATCCTCGATGAGCTCAGTCGGCGTCATGCCGTCGCGCTCGAACACGCGGGCGTTCTCCTTGCGGCTCTGCGACAGGTGGCCGTTCACGTTCACGCCGAGGCGGTCGCGCTCGGCCGCCACTTTTTTCAGCAGCGTGCGCGAGCAGGTGTCCGGCGCGTGGGCGGCGAATTCGAAGCCCAGCCGGCCGTCGAACTTGCCACGCCAGCGCTCGCACAGCGCCACGGCCTCACTCAGCGTCTTGTCGCCGATCTCGTCGCGGTGCTTCCACACGCCTTCATGCACGCGCGAGAAATCCACGTCGTGAATGCGCCCGCAGGTGATCACGCGCATTCCCAGCTCGCCCATCGCCGGCAGCGTGAGGTCGGCATGCACGTAGCTGTCGTTGATCAGCGTGGAGCCGAATATCAGGCATTCGGCCGCGCCAAGGCGCGCCAGCGCCACGGCTTCCTCTTCGGTGACTTCATGGCCGTGCGGCACGCCGGGCGTGTAGGCCGGCGCGAAGCCCATGTCTTCGGCCACACCGCGCACCATCGTGAGGATGGTGTGGGTGTGCACGTTGACGAAGCCCGGCGTGATGACATGGCCGGTGAGATCCAGCGTGCGGCGCGCCGGCGGCAGCGGCCTGGCCGGGTCGCGCGCGGCGACCTCGGCAAAGCGGCCGTCGCGCACCACGATCAGCGCATCGGCGATCTCGCCCAGCGCGGGATCGACCGTAACCACGCGCGCGCCATGAATCACCAGATCGGCGGGAGCAAGCGTCATGACCCTCTCCTCAGAAGCCCAGCGCCTTCGGCAGCCAGGTCACCAGCGGCGGATACACGATGCACAGGCCGAGCACGACGAACTGGAACACCACGAAGGGAATCGACTCGCGCACCAGCGTCATCATCGGCACCTTGGTGATGCCGCTCATGACGAAGTACAGCACGCCGACCGGCGGCGTCATCATGCCGATCACCAGGTTGAACATGAACAGGAAGCCGAACCACAGCGGGTCGATGCCATAGGCCACGGCTACCGGCGCGAACAGCGGCACCAGCATGATGTAGGCGGCGTTGGACTCGATGAGCATGCCGACGAAGATCAGCAGCAGCATGGTCAGCAGCACGTACACCATCGGGTCCGAAGTCATGGCCTGGATCCAGTCGGACAGCTGCGCCGGCACCATCTCGATGGTGAACACGAAAGTCACGGAGGCGGCAAAGGCAATCAGCGCGCCGACCATGGCCGAGGTTACCGCCGCGCGGTAGAGACAGCCGGGCAGGTCGGAGAGCTTCAGCCGGCGCGTGATGACAAAGCCGATGACGGCCGAGTACAGCACCGCGATGGCCGCGCCTTCGGTGGCGGTGAAGATGCCGCCGACGATGCCGCCCACCACGATCACCGGCATCAGGATGATGACGATGGCGCGGCGTGCCTGCGTGAGCACGTTGCGGATGCAGAAGGCATCGCCGGTCAGCGCATAGCCGCGCTTCCACGAGATGTAGCTGGCGATCAGCATGAAACCGATGGCGAGCAGGATGCCCGGCACGATACCGGCCATGAAGAGCCCGCCCACCGACACCGTCGAGCCCGCCATCAAGGCGTACACGATCATCGCGTTGGAAGGCGGAATCACCGGGCCGAGGTTGGCCGCCGAAGCGATCACCGCGCCGGCGTAGGCATCCGGGTAATACTTGCGCAGCGACGGCACGAGCGTGCTGCCCATTGCCGAAGCGCTGGCCACGGCGGCACCGGACACCGACGCCAGAATGGTGCCGGACACGATGGTGACGTGCGCCAGACCACCGTGCACGCGGCCGATCAGGCTGTTGGCGAAGCCGATCAGGCGGTCCATGATGCCGGCGCGCACCATCAGCTCGCCGGCCAGCATGAACAGCGGAATGGCCATCAACGGGAAGCTGTTGACCGCATGCATCATGCGCTGCGGCATCACCACCAGTTCAAAATCCAGCAGGTACAGCGCGGCGAGCGAACCGAAGCCCAGCGCAAAGGCCAGCGGCATGCCGAACACCGCCAGCGCGAGGAACAATCCGATGGCAACCCACGTCATGAGACTTCTCCTTCCCAGGTGCGCGAGCCACCCCAGGCCAGCAGCGCCAGATGCAGCAGCGAATGCACGCCGGTGACGAGCACGGCGATGTAATAGACGCCGGAGGAAACCGGCAGCGTGGGCATCAGTTCGGGCCAGCGATCAACCGTCGCCACCCATCCACCGACCATCACCATGATCATCAGCAGTGCGCCGAGACCGGCCATGATGCGGAAGAGCTTTTCCTGCGTGGCGGGCGCCATCATGCGCACGAAGAGGTCGATGCCGACGTGCACGCCGTGCTTCACGCCGTGCGGAATCGCCAGAAAGATGGCCCACACGAAGAACAATCGGGACAGCTCGTCGGCGGAGTCGATCGACGAGCTGAAGAAGTAGCGCATGATCACCTGCAGCGACACCAGGATGCTCATCGCCGCCATCGCGGCGACGATGCCCCAGTAGGTCAGCGCGTCGATGCCGCTGACCACCCGCTTGAAGGATGCAAAGGCCCCGCCGCGCGGCGGCGGCGGGACAGGCGCAACCCCGCCCGGGGGCGGGGCCACGGAGGCGGAGTTGCGCTGGCTGCTCACTTTGCGGCCTGCGCTTCTTTCAGCACGAGATCGATCACGGCCGGATCCACGCGCTTCTTGAGGTCTTCGACGATGGTGGCCGTGGCCTTGCGCAGCTCGTCACGCGTCTCCGCGGACACCGGCGTGAAGGTCATGCCCGCGTCGATCAGCTTCTTCTTCCACTCGGCTTCCTCGGCAGCGGCCTGCTTGCGCTGCCACAGCATGGCTTCGGCCATCGCCTCGTCGATGATCTTGCGATGCTCGGCCGACAGACGCTCGTACTTGCGCTTGTTGGCGGCGACGTTGATGAAGTCGTAGAAGTGGCCGGTGTCGGATAGGTGCTTCTGCACTTCGTTGAAACGGCGGCTGGCGATGATGTTGTACGGGTTCTCCTGCGCGTCCAGCACACCCTGCTGCAGCGCCGAATACAGCTCGGAGACGTCCATCGACTGCGGGTTGGCGCCCAGTGCGCGGAAGGTGGCGAGGTGCACCTCGTTGGGCTGCAGACGGATGCGCATGCCCTTGAAGTCTGCTGCCGAAGTGATCGGGCGCAGGTTGTTGGTGACGTGGCGGAAGCCCAGCTCACCGTAGCCCAGGTTCACGAAACCCAGCTTTCCCATCTTCTCGTCGAAGATCTTGCCGACCGGGCCGTCCATGACCTTGAATGCCTGATCACGGCTGTCGAACAGGAAGGGCAGACTGACCGCCTCGTACTCCGGCACGGTGCGGGTGAAATAGGCAATCGACGTGAACACCGCGAAGATCGTGCCCGAGCGGACCTGATCAACGTTCTCGGTGGCACCACCCAGTTGCATGGCCGGGAACAGGTCAACACGGATGTCGCCCTTGGAATCCTTCTCGACCTTCTCCTTGAACACTTCCATCGCGCGCGAAACGCTGTGGTCCAGCGGGAAGTTGCCGGCCACACGCAGGCGCTCGGCCGAAGCCGCCGAAGTACTCACCATCACACCAGCGGCCAGGGCCGCTGCAATCGCTACAAGTTTGGTCTTGCCGAACATGTCGTTCTCCTCCAGATCAGGCAGTCAATCGAACTTACTGTACACAGTGTCGGATACAGACAACACACCCCTTCGGTTCGGGACGAATCGCCATAACCCCGCTCCTACCAAGCAACACCGATGCCAGATTGGCCCGCTACTTGTTGCACGCCCGCGGAAGCCGTCCCGTAGCCGCCGGAAACTCCCGTATGACGCACTTTTCTTGTTACTTCGAGCCAATCTGTTGAACTACTTTGTATCCAAAATAGCGCACAGTTGATGCACTATAGACGTGCAGAATTTCTGTGTAAACGTTTAAGTTGGTGCATGGCGAGGCAGCGAATCGGACAGCTGCACACCCCAAGCGCCGGCCAACCGGCCGGCAGGAGCCATAGGGCTGGTGCATGCGCTGCATACAGAAAAATCAATACTGGAGTGCGAACAAAATGCGTAAACTCCGACCCGACAAGAACAACTTGCATCCCGCCCGCATGGAAGCCGCACTCGCCAAACCCGACGTTGAAGACATCGCCGAACGCATCACCCAGGCGGTGATGGAGCACCGCCTTCCCCCCGGCATCAAGCTGGCCGAAGAGCGGCTGGCATCGGCCTTCGGCGTCAGCCGCACCAAGATCCGCCAGGCCCTGACGATGCTCTCGCGCGAGGGGCTGGTGAAGCTTTATCCCAACCGCGGCGCCTTCGTCACCAGCCCCAGCGTGCAGGAGGCCATCGATCTCTTCGCGACACGCCGGCTGATCGAGCCGGAGATCGTGCGCAACGTCATCGCCCGCGCCGGCAAGTCTGATCTGAAGCGTCTACGCGCCCACCTTGCGGCCGAGGCTGACGCCCGCGAGCGCGGCGACCGCCGGGCCATCATCAAGCTCTCCGGCGGCTTCCACATGCTGCTTGCGGAGGTCGGGGGCAACAGCTTCATCGAGAAATTGATGGCTGAACTGTGCCCGCTGACCTGCCTCATCATTTCACTGTATGACGCGCCGCAGACGCCCGCCTGCCCGGAAAACGAACACGTACAGATCGTCGAGGCCAT
>JAJLLM010000097.1:0-43020 GCA_033837965.1 Pseudazoarcus pumilus | reverse complement strand
AAAATCGGATCTGAATCCGGCAGCGCAGCACTTGTTAGCACTCACCGCCAGCGAGTGCTAATGATAGGGACGGGGTGTAGCGATTTCAAGTCGCGGCCCGCAGGAAATTTTCCGGCCTGCGCTGACGCTTGATCACCCGTTCAGCGCAGCAAACCTCCACCCGCATCCGCGCATCGCCGGGAAGCACAGGCAATCGTCCTCACTGCTGCAACCTGATACCGCATCCGTGAATATGCACATATGTACGTACTAAGTAATAAATTTGGCGATAAAACGCCACTTTGTGCGTTTAAAAACAAGAATCCGAAATGATGCTCTATAGTACGTTCATCAATGCGCACAAACGTCCTTCTGCTTAATTAACCGCCTGAAGTTGCGTGCTATGGAAAACCTTACTGTCAGCGAACTCGAATCGCAGCTGGGGGACGATCTCAAGCGGCTGCGCCTGCAGCGCAATATCGAACAAGGCGTGCTGGCCAGGCAGGCGGGCCTCAGCGTGCGCGCGCTGCAACGTCTGGAGAATGGCGAAGGCTCGTCGCTCTCGACGTTGCTGAAGGTGCTGCGCGCGCTCGGCCGCGAAAGCTGGCTCAAGGGCATTGCCCCGGTTGCCACCATCAACCCGGTGACCGCGGTACGCCACAGCAAGGCCCGCCAGCGCGCCAGCGCCGCCCGCAGCAAATGAGCCCGGCCACCACAGCAGGCCGCAAGCGCGGCTACAAGGCGGTCGACAGTATCGAAGTCTCGCTCTTCGGGCGGCCGATGGGCGTTGTCGCGCTGGATCCGGCCTACGGCTATTACGCCTTTGCCTATCTGCCCGAGTTCCTGCACAGCGGGATCGAGCCGGCGCCGCTGACCATGCCACTCAACGGCGGTGAGCCTTATCTGTTCACCGACCTGCCCGAGGCGACCTATCACCGCTTGCCGGCACTGCTGGGGGATGCGCTGCCGGACGACTTCGGCAACGCGCTGATCGACCGCTACATGGCCGAGCAGGGTGTGGAGCGTTCGCGCATCACCGCGCTCGACCGCCTTGCCTACATGGGCCAACGCGCCATGGGGGCACTGAGCTTCAAGCCCGCGCGGGGTCCGCAGCAACGCAGCTCGACGGCCATCGAGATGGGCGCGCTGGTGGAGCAGGCACGCGCCGCGGTGTCCGGCCGCATCGAAACGGACGACTACACCAACGCCGCCCTGCGCAGCATCATCGAGGTGGGCACCTCGGCCGGTGGTGCGCGCGCCAAGGCGGTCATCGCCTGGAACCCCCGCACGCGGGAGATTCGTTCCGGCCAGGTCGATGTGCAGGAAGGCTTCGAACACTGGCTGCTCAAGTTCGACGGACTGGGCGCGGACCGCGAACTGGGGCTCGCACAGAATTTCGGACGCATCGAGCACGCCTATCACCACATGGCCCGCGCAGCCGGCATCGACATGGCCGACTGTCACCTGCTGGAGGAAAACGGCCGCGCCCACTTCATGACGCGCCGCTTCGACCGCGCGGCGGGCGGCGGGCGCCACCATATTCAGACGCTGTGCGCGATGGATCACATCGATTTCAGGAAGAAGGCCGCCAACGCCTACGAGCAGCTCTTCATCACCATGCAGCGCCTGCACCTGCCCTATGAACAACTGGAGGAGGCCTACCGGCGCATGGTCTTCAACGTGATGGCACGCAATTGCGACGACCACTCGAAGAACTTTGCCTTCCGCCTGCGCGAAGGCGCAGCGTGGGAACTGGCACCGGCCTATGACCTGACCTTTGCCCACAATCCGCAGGGCGAATGGACGCATCAGCACCTGATGTCGGTGAACGGCAGGTTCCGGGGATTCGTCGAGGCGGACTTTCTCGCCGTGGCGGACCGCTTTGCCATCGGCACCGCCCGCAGCGTGATCGCCGAGGTGCGCGCAGCCGTTCTCGACTGGCCCCGCTTCGCCGCGGCCAGCGGTGTACCTGAGCGACAGGCCGCGGAAATCGGTGCGCTGCATCTTCCCGGCCCGGGCTGAGCACGCTCGCTGTGCAAGAATGGCGCCCGCCTGAACCAGCCCGGAGAGCCCGATGAAGCCACACGTTCTGCAGACCGGCCCGCTTTCGCCCTCACTTGATGCCGCGCTCAAGACGCATTTCAACATTCACCCCTTGTGGAAGGAGGCCGACCCGGCCAGCTTCCTGGCAGGGCATGGCGTGTGTATCGAGGGCATCGCAAGCTCGGCGCCGGTGGGCGCCTCGACCGAGCTGATCGCGGCCCTGCCCGCGCTCAAGGTCATCTCCTGCCGCGGGGTAGGGCTGGACAAGATCGATCTTGCGGCCGCTCAGACGCGCGGCATCGCAGTGAGCGGCACCTTCGGCGTGCTGACCGATTGCGTGGCCGATCTGGCCTTCGGGCTGGTGATCGACGTGGCGCGCCGTCTGTCGGCGGCGGACCGCTTCGTGCGCGAAGGGCGCTGGCTGAAGGAGAAGTACCCGATGACCCGGCGTGTCAGCGGCAAGCGGCTGGGCATCGTCGGGCTGGGCCAGATCGGTCGTGCGATTGCCAAACGCGCGGGCGGCTTCGACATGGAGGTGCGCTACCACAACCGCTCAGCAGCGGCGGACGCGCCCTACGGCTACGAGCCTTCGCTGGAAGCCCTTGCCGGCTGGGCGGATTTTCTGGTGGTGGCGGTGGCGGGTGGCGCATCCACGCGTCACCTCATCTCGCGCGAGGTGCTGCAGGCACTGGGCCCGGACGGTTTCCTGATCAATGTCGCGCGCGGCAGCGTGGTCGACGAAGACGCGCTGGTCGCGGCACTGACCGACCGCAGCATCGCCGGTGCCGGACTCGATGTGTATGCCGACGAACCGCGCGTACCCGAGGCACTGCTGGCGCTCGACAACGTGGTCCTGCTGCCGCACATGGCCAGCGGCACGATCGAGACGCGCACCGACATGGAAGACCTGGTAATGGCCAACCTGAAGGCCTTTTTCGACACCGGCAAGGTGCTGACACCGGCGTTCTGAGCCGGCGCGGTTGCGCGGCGGGCCAATCGCTCCAACAATGCGGGGCATCCACTGCCAGACGGCCGTCCATGTTCGATATCAGCCAGCTTCGCTGTTTTGTTGCCGTTGCCGAGGAGCTGCACTTCAGCCGCGCCGCCGAGCGGCTGAACATGACGCAGCCGCCGCTGAGCCGGCAGATCCGCCTGCTCGAACACCACGTCGGTACACAGCTGCTCGAACGCACCAGCCGCAACGTGCGGCTCACCGCCGCCGGCAAGGCTTTTCTGCCGGACGCGGCGCGCATTCTGCGCATGGCCGAGGAAGCGGCCGCCACCGCCCGCCGCGTGGCGCAGGGTGAGATGGGCACCCTGTCGATCGGTTTCACCGCCGCCTCCGGCTACAGCCTGCTGCCGCAGATCGTGCGCCAGCTGCGCGAGCTGTCGCCAGGCATCTCGCTGACGCTGAAGGAGCTGGTCAGCCGCAGCCAGCTCGACGCGCTCGACGCCGGCCAGCTCGACGTCGGCCTGCTGCGTCCGCACGTCGAGCATGGCGAACTGGAAACCGTGGCGCTGGCGCGCGACGGGCTGGTGCTGGCCATTCCGGAACGGGACGCGGCGAACTGGTCGCCCTCGCCCGCACTGGGCGACCTGCACGGCCGGCCGTTCCTGATGTACTCGCCCTACGAAGCCCTGTACTTCCACAACCTGATCAAGGGGCTGCTCGACCGGCAGGGCGTGGTGCCGCAGATCATCGAATACGTCGCGCAGATCCACACCATGCTCGCGCTGGTCCGCTCCGGCGTCGGCGTGGCGGTCATTCCGGCCGCCGCCACCCGGCTGCAGTTCGAGGGTACGGTGCTGCGCCCCTTGAAGACCCGCCCGGCCAAACCCGTGGAAACGGTGTGTTCCTTCCGCAAGGACAACGACAACCCCATCCTCGAACTGTTCAGGGCGCGCATCCTGCCCGACTTCGCCAGCCGCTGAGGCGTATTCGTATTCACCGCATTCATGCGCGAATTGAATCAATCAAGTCACTCGTTGATTTGATCTTGAATTGATCTGACGCGAGCATAGCTCCCCATAAAGAAGCGCCACGTGTCCGCACGATCCGGCGCTCGCAACGAGGAGACCGCCATGCAACGCAACCACGCGCACACCCCGCGCGCGGCGCGAGGGTTCGCACCACGAACCCCGGCACGCTGCATTGCCCCCCGCCACGATCGCCTCCTCCCTCTGCCGCCTGCCTGCGGCGCGCCCGGCGCTGTCGTCTGACACCTGCTGCGGCCGCAAGCCAACCGTTTTCCGGGGTACGCCCCACCAGGATCGAGCACGACATGAACGAACGCATCTCCGGCACTCCGACCGTTGTCGACCTGCAGGTCATCCCCGTTGCGGGGCAGGACAGCATGCTGCTCAACCTGAGCGGCGCGCACGGCCCATGGTTCACGCGCAACATCGTCATCCTCAAGGACAGCGCCGGCAACACCGGCCTGGGCGAAGTGCCCGGCGGCGAGGCCATCCGCAAGACCATCGAGGACGCCCGCCCCTTGGTCGTCGGCCGTTCGCTGGGCGACTACAACGCCGCCCTCAACGCCATGCGCAGCGCCTTCGCCGACCGCGACGCCGGTGGCCGCGGCCTGCAGACCTTCGACCTGCGCACCACCATCCACGCCGTCACCGCGGTGGAATCGGCCTTCCTCGACCTGCTCGGCCAGTTCATGAACGTGCCGGTGGCGGCCCTGCTCGGCGAAGGCCAGCAGCGCGACGCGGTGGAGATGCTGGGTTACCTGTTCTTCATCGGCGACCGCGACAAGACCACGCTGCCCTACCGCTCGGAAGCCGAGGCTGACAACGCCTGGTTCCGCGTGCGCAACGAAGAGGCGCTCACCCCCGAGAGCGTGGTGCGGCTGGCCGAGGCCGCGCACGAGCGCTACGGCTTCAACGATTTCAAGCTCAAGGGCGGCGTGCTGGCCGGCGAGGCCGAAGTGGAAGCCATCCGCGCGCTGCACGAGCGCTTCCCCGAAGCACGCGTCACGCTCGACCCCAACGGCGGCTGGCTGCTGAAAGATGCCATCCGCCTGTGCCGCGACCTGCACGGCGTGATGGCCTATGCCGAAGACCCCTGCGGCGCCGAGGAAGGCTTCTCGGGCCGTGAGGTGATGGCCGAGTTCCGCCGCGCCACCGGCCTGCCCACCGCCACCAACATGGTCGCCACCGACTGGCGCCAGATGGCGCATTCGATCCAGCTGCAGTCGGTCGACATCCCGCTCGCCGACCCGCACTTCTGGACCATGCAGGGCTCGGTGCGCGTCGCCCAGCTGTGCCAGATGTTCGGCCTGACCTGGGGTTCGCACTCGAACAACCACTTCGACATCTCGCTGGCGATGTTCACCCACGTCGCGGCCGCCGCGCCCGGCAAGGTTACCGCCATCGACACGCACTGGATCTGGCAGGACGGCCAGCGCCTGACCCGCGACCCGCTGAAGATCGAGAACGGTCTGGTGCGCGTGCCCGAGAAGCCCGGCCTGGGCATCGAGATCGACCCGGCCGAGCTGGAAAAGGCCCATCAGGCCTACCGCAACATGGGGCTGGGTGCACGCGACGACGCCGTTGCGATGCAGTTCCTGATCCCCGGCTGGACCTTCAACAACAAGCGCCCCTGCCTGGTGCGCTGACCCCCGAACGCTGCAACCCGGAGAACCCGAACCATGCGCGAGAACAGACTGCGAACCATCTGGAAGGAAGGCGGCGCCGCCGTCAACGGCTGGCTGGCCATCCCCAACGGCTTCTCGGCCGAGACCATGGCCCATCAGGGCTGGGACACGCTGACCATCGACATGCAGCACGGCATGATCGACTACCAGTCCATGGTGGGCATGCTGCAGGCCATCTCGACCACGCCGACCGTACCCATCGTGCGCGTGCCCTGGCTGGAGCCGGGCATCCTGATGAAGACGCTCGACGCCGGTGCCTACGGCATCATCTGCCCGATGGTGAACACCCGTCAGGACGCCGAGAATCTGGTGGCCTGGACCAACTACGCGCCGCGCGGCAAGCGCAGCTTCGGCCCGGTGCGCGGCCTGCTCTACGGCGGCCAGGACTACCTGCAGCACGCCAACGACACGGTGATCTCCTTCGCCATGATCGAGACCGCCCAGGCACTGGACAACCTCGACGACATCCTGTCGGTGGAAGGCCTGGAAGCGGTGTACATCGGCCCGGCGGACCTGTCGCTGGCGCTGGGCTGCACGCCCACCTTCGACGATGTCGACCCGAAAGCCGCCGAGGCCTTCGACTACATCCTTTCGCGCGCCAAAGCCCACGGCAAGATCGCCGGCATCCACAACGGCGCGCCGCCCGCTGCGCTCAAGCGCATCGAAAAGGGCTACCAGTTCGTCACCATCGGTTCGGACGCGCGCCTGATGGCCGCCGGTTCGCAGCAGGTGCTGGGCGCAATGCGTCAAGGCATGCCGGCCAAAGCCGCCGCCAGCGGCTACTGAACCACGCACGAGGGAAACCGGACATGAGCAAGGTCGGATTCGTAGGACTCGGCATCATGGGCGCGCCCATGGCCGAGCATCTCATCAAGGCAGGCCACGAGCTCTTCCTGTACAGCCTGCCCAGCGTGCCTGCCGCGCTGGTGGCGGCCGGCGGCAAGGCCTGCGCCAGCGGCAAGGAAGTTGCGCAGCAGGCCGACATCATCATCACGATGGTGCCGGACACGCCGCACGTAGCCTCCGCGCTGTTCGACGAGAACGGCATCGCCGCGGGCCTCGCCGCCGGCAAGATCGTGGTCGACATGAGCTCGATCTCGCCGGTCGAGACCAAGAAGTTCGCCGAGCGCATCAACGCGCTGGGCTGCCAGTACCTCGACGCGCCGGTGTCCGGCGGCGAGGTCGGCGCCAAGGCCGCGAGCCTGACCATCATGGTCGGCGGCCCGGCCGACGCATTCGACAAGGCCAAACCGCTGTTCGAGCGCATGGGCAAGAACATCACGCTGGTCGGCGGCAACGGCGACGGCCAGACCTGCAAGGTGGCCAACCAGATCATCGTCGCGCTCAACATCGAGGCGGTCGGCGAGGCGCTGCTGTTCGCGTCGAAGATGGGCGCCGATCCGGCCAAGGTGCGTCAGGCGCTGATGGGCGGCTTCGCCGCTTCGCGCATCCTCGAGGTGCACGGCGAGCGCATGGTCAAGCGCACCTTCGATCCGGGCTTCCGCATCGAACTGCACCAGAAGGACCTGAACCTCGCGCTGGCCAGCGCCCGCGCGATGGGCGTATCGCTGCCCAACACCGCCACCGCGCAGGAGCTGTTCAACGCCTGCGCCGCGCACGGCGGCTCGGGCTGGGACCACTCCGCGATGGTGCGTGCGCTGGAGAAGATGGCGAATTTCGAGATCGGCCAGAAGGCCTGAGCGCGCGAGAGCGCAGGAAACCCGGAGTTTTTGGACCGGGTCGGGGCGTGGTCCGCGTGACTCGCCACCGATCCATTCCGAGGAAGCGGCGGTGTCTTTCCAACCGTCGAATTGCGTAGCAAAGCATCGAGAGGAGACTGAAACAATGAAAAAGCTGACGATCGGAATGTGTCTTGCAGCAACCACCTTCGCCGCGGGTCTCGCGGCACCGGCTCTGGCGGACTCCGCCCTGCCGGGCAACGTGCGCATCGTGATCGGCTCGACGTCGACCGGCGGTGACACCTACCAGGTTTCGGCCATCGTCGCCGACGCCCTGTCCAAGAAGCTCGGCATCAACGCCAAGGTGGACGCCGTGGGCCCGACCGCCGGCTTCCAGGCCGTCGACAAGAGCGGCGCGGACGGCAGCACCATCATGCTGTTCCATGACCACTCCTACGCCGGCTACCACTACGGCGTGCGCGGCTTCTTCGACATCTTCGAGAAGTACCGCATCGGACCCACGGTCGCGATCAACCCGGGTGACGCCTTCCTGGTCCCGGCCAAGTCGCCGTACCAGACCATCGAGGACATCATCCAGGCTGCGGGCAAGGATCAGCGCGTGCGCGTCGGCATCCAGCCGGGCGGCGTATCGGCGCTCGGTTTCACGGCCATCAAGAACGCCGTGGCCGTTCGTTTCCCGGGCAAGGAAGGCAACATCGTCGCGGTCAACACCGGGTCGCAGTCCGACAAGAACCAGCTGCTGTTCGACGGCAACGCCGACCTGATCAACGGCTCGGTGCAGGCCAACGAGCAATACACGCGCCTCGCCCCGAACGACCAGAAGGCGATGCGCTTCGTGTGGATCACCGCCCGCGAGAAGACGCTGGCGCAGGCCAACCCGGAAGGCATGGGCCAGACCTCGCGCGAGCAGCTGATGAAGTACGCGACGCCGGCCGCCTCGGTGACGCTGGACGGCAAGCAGGACTGGGCCTTCGACAAGGAGTTCTTCCTGATTTTCAACAAGGACATCGACCCGAAAGTGGTCGCGACGCTGGACAAGGCGCTGGCCGAGATCTACGCCACGCCGGAAATGCAGGCGACGCTGAAGAAGTCCTTCTTCATCCCCAACTTCATGCCGGCCGACGAAGCACAGGCCTACCTGAAGAAGAAGTCTGACGACACCAAGAAGCTGATCGACAAGATCAAGTAAGCGTGCCGCTGTGCCGGTCGTACGCGACCGGCACAGCTTGCCCGCGCATGATCTGGAGACGGACGAGGCAATGGAAAACTTCGCAGACCTGTTGAAGGTTCAGATCGACTTCGATCGATCGCACCTGCTGTTCCCGACCATCATCGAGTGGCTGCTCGCAGGCCTCGCCCTCGCCATCATCGCCACCCACGGCCGATGCTGGCTGGCGCAATGGCGCACCAGCGGCCTGCGTGCGCGCGTACAGACCTGGCAGATCGACAAACGACGCCTGTTCGGCTGCCTGATCCTGACACCGGTGTATTTCGCCGCGATGGAACCGGTCGGCTCGTTCTATCCAAACGTGGGGGTCGGCTTCCTGCTCACTTCCTATGTGTATGGCTTCGCCCTGTCGTGGCTCTTCGTGCATGACAACAATCGTCGCAAGACCGTGCTGATGGCGCTCAACGCGCTGATCACGCCTACGCTGGTGTGGTTCGTGTTCGCCCACCTCTTCCGCATCACGCTGCCGTAAGCACGAGGAGCGCATCTCATGGACGCAATACTGAATTCGCTCGACGCCAGCTACTTCCTGCTGGTCGGTCTCGGCACCATCATCGGCATCCTGTTCGGCGCCATTCCCGGCATGACCGCCACCATGGCGGTGGCCGTGTGCCTGCCGATGACCTACGCGCTGGACATCAACCACGGGCTCGCGCTGCTGCTCGGTCTGTACGTCGGCGGCATCTCGGGCGGGCTGGTGCCTGCCATCCTGATCAACATTCCCGGCACGCCCTCGTCGATCACCACGACCTTTGACGGCTACCCGATGACGCGCAACGGTGAGCCGGAAAAAGCGCTCAAGATCGGCATCGCCGCCTCGCTGTTCGGCGGGCTGTTCAGCGCGGCCGTGCTGTTCTGGTTCGCTCCGACGCTGGCCGACTGGGCAATCAAGTTCTCGTATGTCGAGAAATTCCTGATCATCCTGTTCGCGCTCACCGTCATCGCTTCGCTGAGCAAGTCGCTGCTGGTCGGCATCTTCTCCGGCATGCTCGGCATCTGGGTCAGCCTGATCGGCGTGTACGACATGCGCTCGGGCGGCAACGGGGAGCTGCGCATCATTCCCGAGATGCTCTCTCCCTGGCTGGAAAACGGCTTCTCGCTGCTACCGCTGCTGATTGGCCTGTTCGGACTTTCGGTGGTTTTCGAAGAAGCCCAGAAGGGCTGTATCGACGAACACGCCGAGAGCGTCAAACTCGCCGCGAAGAAGCGCTTCCAGTGGCGCGTATTCAAGGGTCAGGGGACTAACCTGGTCCGCTCCGCCTCCATCGGCACCTTTATCGGCATGCTGCCGGGCGTAGGCGGCAGCGCGGCCTCGGTGCTGGCCTATTCGCAGGCCAAGAACTTCTCCAGGGAATCCGAAAAATTCGGCAGCGGCCACCCTCCCGGCGTGGTGGCCTCGGAAGCGTCCAACAACGGGCTCACCGGCGGCGCGCTGGTGCCGCTGCTGTCGCTGGGCATTCCGGGCGACAGCACCACGGCGGTGCTGATCGGCGCCTTCACGCTGCAGGGCATCCAGGTGGGGCCGCTGTTCATCAGCGAGAACCCGGTTACCTGGGACGTGATGATGATCGGGCTGGTCGCCGCTAACCTCGTGATGTTCCTGGTCATGTGGTTCGCCATTCGCCACATCGCCAAGGTCATCACCGTGCCGAAGTACCTGCTCTACCCCGGCGTCATGATGATGTGCGTGGTCGGCGCCTATGCGATCAACAGCGGCATCATGTTCGACGTGTGGACGCTCTTCATCTTCGGCCTGGTCGGCTTCGTCGGTGTGAAGCTGGGCCTGGAGATCGCCCCCTTCATCATCGGCTTCATCCTCGGGCCGTCGGCCGAGGTGTACTTCGTCAAGAGCCTCGAATCCTTCGGGACGCTCAGCATCTTCTTCACCAAGAGCCCGATCGCGGTGTTCCTGTGGGTGCTGATCGCCGTCTCGGTGGGCTATTCGATCTACAGCCACCGCAAGGCCAAGCGCCTTGCAGCGGTGCAAGCAGCCGGACAGTGACGGACCGCCCGTCACAGGAGAAACTCGTGAGCGCAGCAAGCCCTTCGACCCGTCCGCCGCTGGTCATCAGCATGCACCCGGACGACAACGTTGCCATCGTGGCCAACGACGGTGGCCTGCCGGCCGGCAGCGTATTGCCCAGTGGTCTGACCCTGCGCGAGCACGTGCCGCAGGGCCACAAGGTGGCACTGACAGACTTCGCCGCCGACGCACCGGTGCTGCGCTACAACGTCGCCATCGGCTACGCACTGCAGCCGATTGCCGCCGGCAGCTGGGTGCATGAGCGCCTGCTGCGCATGCCCGAAGCGCGCGAACTGGAAGGCCTGCCGATCGCCACCCGCAAGCCCGAGCCGCTGCCACCGCTGGAGGGCTACACCTTCGAGGGCTACCGCAACCCGGACGGCTCGGTGGGCACGCGCAACATCCTCGCCATCACCACCACCGTGCAGTGCGTGGCCGGCGTGGTCGATTTCGCGGTACAGCGCATCAAGAGCGAACTGCTGCCGAAGTACCCCAACGTGGACGACGTGGTCGGGCTGGAACACACCTACGGCTGTGGCGTGGCCATCGACGCACCGGACGCCATCATCCCGATCCGCACGCTGCGCAACATCAGCCTCAACCCCAACTTCGGCGGCGAGGTGATGGTGGTCAGCCTGGGCTGCGAGAAGCTGCAGCCCGAGCGCCTGCTGCCGCCCGGCAGCATCCCCATCGTGGATGAGCGCAACGTCGCCGACGTGGGCCTGACAGCCAACCCCGAACTCGACGTGGTGTGCCTGCAGAGCGAGCATCACGTCGGCTTCATGTCGATGGTCGACAGCATCCTCAAGACTGCCGAGGACCATCTCGGCCGCCTCAATGCGCGCCGCCGCGAGACCTGTCCGGCCTCGGAGCTGGTAGTCGGCGTGCAGTGCGGCGGCTCGGACGCCTTCTCCGGCGTCACCGCCAACCCGGCGGTGGGCTTTGCCACCGATCTGTTGGTGCGCGCCGGGGCCTCGGTGATGTTCTCCGAGACCACCGAAGTACGCGACGGCATCGACCAGCTCACGTCGCGCGCCGTGAACGCCGAAGTGGCCGAGGCGATGATTCGCGAGATGGCCTGGTACGACGCCTACCTCGACAAGGGCCGTGTGGACCGCAGCGCCAACACCACGCCCGGCAACAAGAAGGGCGGCCTGTCGAACATTGTCGAAAAGGCCATGGGCTCGATCATCAAGTCCGGCACCGCGCCCATCAGCGGCGTGCTGGCACCGGGCGAGAAGCTCACCCAGCGCGGCCTGATCTATGCCGCCACGCCGGCCAGCGACTTCATCTGCGGCACGCTGCAGCTCGCCGCCGGCATGAACCTGCACATCTTCACCACCGGCCGCGGCACGCCCTACGGCTTGGCCGAATGCCCGGTCATCAAGGTCGCCACCCGCAGCGATCTGGCGCGCCGCTGGCACGACCTGATGGACGTTAACGCCGGCCGCATCGCCGACGGCGAGATCACCATCGAGGAAGCCGGCTGGGAGCTCTTCCACCTGATGCTGGAAGTAGCCAGCGGCCGCCAGACCTGGGCCGAGAAATGGAAGCTCGCCAATGCGCTGACGCTGTTCAACCCGGCACCGGTGACCTGAACCTGCAAGCTGTATCCCCCGCAACCCCTGCCCCCAATTCGGAGATGTCTTCGGTGACTCAAGCTGCCTGCAATGACCGCATCGAGTGGATGCGCGTGTCCTCGGTCACGCTGCCGCTGGCCAACCCCATCAGCGACGCCAAAGTGCTGACCGGCCGGCAGAAGCCGATGACCGAAGTCGCCATGCTGTTCGTCGAGGTCGAATCGGCCGACGGTCACTCCGGCCTGGGCTTCAGCTACGCCAAGCGCGCCGGCGGCCCGGGCCAGTTCGCCCACGCC
Source organism: Pseudazoarcus pumilus (assembly GCA_033837965.1). GTDB lineage: Bacteria > Pseudomonadota > Gammaproteobacteria > Burkholderiales > Rhodocyclaceae > Pseudazoarcus > Pseudazoarcus pumilus_A. The sequence continues at coordinate 30,509 of JAJLLM010000097.1, read as the reverse complement.
TGCGAGATCGCGCCGGCGCTGCTCGGCGAAGACCCCAACGACATCGCGCGGCTGTGGGACAAGCTGTGCTGGGCCGGCGCCTCGGTGGGCCGCAGCGGTCTGGCCAACCAGGCCATCGGCGCCTTCGACGTCGCGCTGTGGGACATGAAGGCCAGGCGTGCCGACCTGTCGCTGGCCAAGCTGCTCGGCGCGCAGCGCGACGCCGTGCGCTGCTACAACACCTCGGGCGGCTTCCTGCACACGCCGCTCGACCAGCTGCTGGTGAATACCGACCGCTCGCGCGAGCGCGGCATCGGCGGCATCAAGCTCAAGGTCGGCCAGCCGGACGGCAAGATCGACATCCACCGCGTCGAGACGGTGCGTGCACACCTCGGCGACTTCCCGCTGATGGTGGACGCCAACCAGCAGTGGGACCGCCCGACCGCGCAGCGCATGTGCCGCGTGTTCGAACAGTTCAATCTGATCTGGATCGAGGAGCCGCTGGACTGCTACGACAACGAGGGCCACGCGGCGCTCGCCGCGCAGTTCGACACCCCCATCGCCACCGGCGAGATGCTGACCAGCGTGGCCGAGCACGCCGAACTCATCCGTCACCGCGGCGCCGACTTCCTGATGCCCGACGGCCCGCGCGTGGGCGGCATCACGCCCTTCCTGAAGATCGCCGGCATTGCGCACCACGCCGGCCTGATGATGGCGCCGCACTTCGCGATGGAGTTGCACATCCACCTCGCCGCGACCTACCCGACCGAACCCTGGGTGGAGCACTTCGAGTGGCTGGAGCCGCTGTTCAACGAACGGCTGGAACTGGCCAACGGCCGCATGATCGTGCCCAACCGCCCCGGTCTCGGCTTCAGCCTGAGCGATCAGGCGAGGGCGTGGACGCGCGAATCGGCAGAGATCGGCAAGCGCCCCTGAGGCCGCTGCGGCCGTCAGAACGCGATGGCCACCGAGAAGTGCAGCCTGAATCGCTGATCGTCGTGCCCATAGGCCAGATCCAGCGCAATCGGCCCGGCCGGGCTGCGCCAGCGGGCACCCACGCCGATGCCGACCTTGGCGTCGAAATCGCGCCGTGAATCGGCCGCGTCGCCGATATCGATGAAGCTCGCCACGCCCCATTGCGGGCGGAACCAGTGGATGTACTCGGCACTGGCGGTGGCCAGATAGCGCCCGCCCAGCGTCGCGTCGCCCTCTTTCACACCGAGGCTTTCGTAGTCGTAGCCGCGCACGGACTGCGAGCCGCCGGTGCGGAACAGGTAGTCGAGCGGGATGCCGTCTCGGCTGTCGGCCAGTGTGGCGCCGAGTTCGCCGCGCAGGATCAGCGTGTCGTTGCCGACGGGCAGGTAGTGCGCGGCACGCGCGTAGAGGCGCAGGAAATCCTGATCGGACAGCAGCGACTTGGCACCGCCGCCGATCTCGCCGCGCAGGACATAGCCGCTGCGCGGATCGAGCGGGTTGTCGACGCGTCGGCGGGTCCACGACACGCTGGCGGTCAGTGCCTTGTTGGTGGCGTCGTCGGCGCCGTCGGGGCGCAGGCGTTCGCGCTGGTAGCGCAGCGACAGCGCGGTTTCGTCGTCGCCGAAGGTCCACGCCCGCACCGCCCCGATGGCGTAGCGGTCAGTGCGCAGCCCCTCGATGTCGGAAGCATCGGCCATGGCGCCGAAGCTGTCGCGCACGTTGTCGCGCGTGGGCGGCAGGAAGATGTCGGCGAACAGGCTCTGGCGCCGCTGCTCCAGCCGCAAGCCGGTCTCCAGCTCCCAGCCGCGATCGAAGAGATTGACGTCGCGCCAGCCAAGCTCGGCACGCATGCCGGTATTGGTGGAATAGCCCGCACCGAGCGAGAGCCGGCGCGACTCGGCCTCCGACACCTGCACGCGCACCGGCACGGCGTCGGCGAGCGCCGGATCACGCGGGATGTCGACCGACACCGAGGCCAATTGCGGCAGGTTTTGCAGGCTGCCTTGCAATGCCAGCAGACGTTCGCGGTCGAAGGGCTCGCCCTCGCGCAGGTTCGAGTAGCGCGCGACGAAATCCGCCGGCAGGCGCTCGATGCCGCGCACTTCGAGGGCGCCGATGCGGAACGGCGGGCCGGAGTCGACGCTGACCGACAGCCGCACGAGCGCCGCCTCGGCATCCACCTCGGCGCGGCTGGCCGCGATGCGGGCGGTAGCGTAATCGCGCGTGGACACCTCGTAGAGCAGGGACTGCTTGGCGGCGTCCCAGTCGGACTGGCGGAAGGGCTGACCCGCTTGCAGCGTCCACGCGGCACGCAGCCGCTCGCGCCGCGCTGCGGCCTCTTCCCCGTCGCCCGCGAGGTGCCCTTCGAAGCGGATGTCGGTGGCCGCGATGGTGGCACGCGGCCCAGGATCGACGACGATGCGCCAGCGCTCGGGCGCCTCACGCTCAAAGTCGATGACGGGGGTGAAGTAGCCTTCGGTCGCCAGCAGCCCGCCGATGTCGCGCCGGGAACGGCGGATCAGCGCAATGCGGTCGGCGATGCGCTCGGGCACGGCCTGCTCGGTGCGCAGCAGGCGCACGTGACGCTCCAGCAGAGGGCGCAGGGCCTCGGGCGCCTCAAGCGTGACCGACAAGCGCCCTTCCTGCGCCAGCACGGGCGCAGCGAACAGCAGACAGGCGAGGAACAGGGCGACGCGCGTCGGCATCAGCCTTCGCGGTGGTAGGCGACGACGCGTTCGACTTCGGCCGTCGAACCCAGCACCACCGGCACGCGCTGGTGCAGCTTGGTCGGCTGTACTTCCATGATGCGCTCGCGCCCGGTGCTGGCCGCGCCACCGGCCTGCTCGATGATCATGGCCATCGGATTGGCCTCGTACATCAGGCGCAGACGGCCGCCCTTGTCGCGGCACTTTTCATCCAGCGGGTACATGAACACGCCGCCACGGGTGAGGATGCGATGCACGTCGGCCACCATCGCCGCCACCCAGCGCATGTTGAAGTCACGCCCGCGCGGGCCGGCCTTGCCCTGCTGCAGTTCGTCGATGTAGCGCTTCACGGGGGCTTCCCAGTGACGCTGGTTGGAGGCGTTGATGGCGTACTCGGAGGTTTCGTGCGGCACCGTCATGAACGGATGGGTGTAGATGAAGCTGCCCATCTCGCGGTCCAGCGTGAAGCCGTGCACGCCGTTGCCGATGGTCAGCACGAACATCGTCGACGGGCCGTACAGGCCGTAGCCGGCCGCGACCTGCTCGGTGCCGGGCTGCATGAAGGCGGCTTCGGTCGGCTCGCCCTCGGCCGGCGGGTTCTTGAGCACCGAGAAGATGGTGCCGACCGAGATGTTGACGTCGATGTTGGAGGAGCCGTCGAGCGGATCGAACAGCAGCAGGTAACCGCCCTTCGGATAGTCGAAGGGAATCTGGTGCACTTCCTCGACCTCCTCGGAGGCCATCGCGGCGAGGTGGCCGCCCCACTCGTTGGCCTGCAGCAGGATGTCGTTGGCGACCACGTCGAGCTTCTTCTGCGCCTCGCCCTGCACGTTGTCACTGCCGGCATTGCCGAGCACGTCGGCCAGTGCGCCCTTGGAGATGCTGACGCTGATGGCCTTGACCGCACGGGCCACGACTTCGATCAGCAGGCGCAGATCGGCGTTGATGCGGCCGGCGCGCTGTTGTTCGATCAGATGCTGGGTAAGGGTGACGCGTGCCATGCGAGGCTCCAGAGTGGTCCGGTCGAGCCGGGAGCGAAATGAAAGGATAGAATTATCCCGCCTGTGGCCCGCTCCGGCCAGCACGAAGTCGCGCCGGAGCCGTCGGGCCACTCCAATTCCCTCCTGATTCTCTATGCACGTAATGGTTCTCGGTGCGGGCGTCACCGGCGTCACCACCGCCTGGTATCTGCTGCAGGCCGGCTTCGAAGTCAGCGTGGTCGACCGCCAGCCCGGCCCCGCGCTGGAAACGAGCTTCGCCAACGGCGGGCAGATTTCCGTCAGCCACCCCGAACCGTGGTCCAGCCCCACCGCGCCCATGATCGCCCTGCGTTCGCTCGGCCGCAGCGACGCCCCGCTGCGCCTGAACATCGGCCTGGAGCCGCGGCGCTGGCTGTGGATGCTGCGCTTCCTGCAGGAGTGCCTGCCGGCCCGCCACCGCCGCAACGCCCACGCCATCGCCAGCCTCGCGGTGCACAGCGCCGAATGCCTGCGCAACCTGCGCGCCGAGACCGGCCTGCAGTACGAGGAACGCACGCGCGGCATCCTGCACCTGCTGTACGACGCGCGCGAGTTCGAGCACGCCCGCGCACGCATGCCGCTGCTGGCCGAGCACGGCATCCGCTGTTCGCTGCAGACCCCCGCCGAGTGCGCGGCCATCGACCCGGCGCTGGCCCATGTCGCCACGCGCCTGGTCGGCGGCCTGTACGCACCGGATGACGAATCGGGCAATGCCCGACTGTTCACCGCCGCACTGGCCCAGCGCGCGGCCGAACAGGGCGTGCGTTTTCACTTCGATACCGCGATTCTCGGCTTCGAGCGGCGCGCCTCACGCATGCGTGCCCTGAAGGTACGCCGCGACGGCGTGACGACCGAATTCACCGCCGACGCCTTCGTGATGTGTCTGGGCAGCCACGGCGCACGCCTGCTGGCGCAACATGGCGAACACCTGCCGATCTATCCGGTAAAGGGCTACTCGGTGACGGCGCCGGTGGTCGACATCTCCCGCGCCCCGACCATCAGCCTCACCGACGAATCACGCCGGCTCGTCGCGTCGCGGCTCGGCAACACCCTGCGCGTTGCCGGCACGGCCGAAATCAGCGGCTACGACGCCTCCCCCGACGCCAGCCGCACGCGCCCGCTGCTGCGCTGGATCGACGACCTGTTCCCCGGCGCCTGCGACACCGCACAGGCCGAGCACTGGGCCGGCCTGCGGCCGTGCACGCCGTCCTACGTCCCGATCATCGGCCGCTCGCGCGCTCTCGACGGGCTGTGGCTCAACACCGGCCACGGCTCCCTCGGCTGGACGCTGGCCTGCGGCTCGGCCAGCGTGCTGAGCACGCTGGTGCGCGGCGAGCACCTCACTCTGGCCGGCTTCCCGCTGCACGGCATGTAAGCTGACGCGGCTTGCAACTTCTTGCATCGTCGGCCGTCAGGCGCTGCTAGATTAGGGATGTTGTCCCACACCGGAGATCACCATGCACACGCACAAGTACAAGAATCTGCTGATCTGTCTGAGCGCCACGCTGATCGGCGCCACGCCGCTGCTGGTCTCGGCCGCCCCGCCGGCCCACGCACCGGCGCATGGCTGGCGCGCCAAGAACGATCCGTCCTACCCCGGCTATACCGGCAAGAAATGGGAGCGCGACTATGGCGTGATCGACGGACGCTGTGACCGTCGCAGCGTCGCCTCGGTGCTCGGCGGCGTGGTCGGCGGAGCCGTGGGCAGCCAGATCGGCGACGGCAGCGGTCGCGTCATTGCGATCCTCGCCGGCACGGTCATCGGCTCGATGATCGGGGCGGAGATCGGCTCGCGCATCGACCGCGCGGATGAAGCCTGCATCGCGCACAGCCTGGAGCTGGCGCGCGACGGACAGGCGGTGCGCTGGGACGGCGACGGCGGTCTGCGCTACACGCTGACGCCACTGGGGCCGCATCGTGACCAGGCCGACTGCCGGGTGTTCTCGCTCGACGTGGATGGCGCGGCGCGCAGCGCCAAGCGGGGCGTAGGCTGCCGCCGCAGCGACGGCACCTGGAGCCTGCGCGGCCTATAGGCCGCAAGCCTTACTTGATGACTTTCAGATGGCCGCCGCGGCCACCGGCTCGCGGCGGTTCCTCGTCTGCCGAAGCGGCGGGCGCCGCCGGTGGGGTGCTCGCCTCGACCACCGGCTCGTCGTCCGGCTCTTCCACCGCGTCCTGCCCTTCCGGGTGCAGCTCGAACGCCACCCCCTGCGAGAACGCCAGACCGCGACCGTTTTCGCGCGCATAGATCGCCAGCAGGTTGCCGTACGGCACCCACAGATCGTGCGCCACACCCCCGAAGCGTGCCTGGAAGCCGATGCCCTCGGGCGAAAAACTCAGGCGGTTGGTGGCACTCGGATCGAGGTTGAGCACGATCTGGCCATCATTGGCGTAGCCCGGCGGCACCAGCACGTCGCCATCGACGCGCACGACGATGTAGGGCGTGAAACCGCCGTCCAGACACCACTCATGAATGGCGCGAACGAGATAGGGATGGGTGGAGGCTGCAGCAGAAGTCATGACAGTTCCCGGCGCCCGCCCGGCCAGGGCCGGGCGGGCTGCCATTGCGCTCAGCGGCGCATCACCTTTTCGGACGGGGTCAGGGCGTCGATGAAGCCCTGGCGGCTGAAGATGCGCTCGCCGTACTTCATGATGCCGGCGGCGGTCTTCGGCAGTTCGATGCCGTAGTGCTCCAGACGCCACAGCAGCGGCGCGATGGCCACGTCCAGCATCGAGAATTCCTCACCCAGCATGAACTTCTGCTTGGTGAACATCGGGGCGAACTGCACGAGCTGGTCACGCACGGCGGCGCGGCTCTTGTCGGCGGCCTTCTGGCCCTTCTCGAGTTGCTCGATGTGCGAGAACAGTTCCTGCTCGAAGCTGTGCAGCAGCTGACGCGCCCTGGCACGCAGGATCGGGTCGGGCGGCATCAGTTGCGGATGCGGAAAGCGCTCGTCGATGTACTCGTTGATGATGTTGGCCTCATACAGCACGAGATCACGGTCGACCAGCACCGGAACGCGGTTGTACGGATTGATCACGGCGATGTCTTCGGGCTTGTTGTAGAGATCGACATCGATCACCTCGAAGTCCATGCCCTTCTCGAAGAGCACGATCCGGCAACGGTGACTGAAGGGATCGGTCGTGCCGGAGTAAAGGGTCATCATGAGATTGCAACTCCCGGTTCAAAAATTAGCCCTGCGCGCATCCGCTCGGGCGGACTCACGGCCCCGCAGGGGGCTGTTTTACCTTGGGGCGGCCCTGCAGCAAAAAACAAAGCGCACCACGCGGGCATCGCGTGGTGCGTCTCATCAGGCTGGCGTCACCGCTTGCGCGGTGTGCCACCGTATCAGTGGATGTCTTTCCAGTAGTTCTTCTTCAGCAGGTAGGCGATGCCGGAGAAGACCACCAGGAACAGCAGCACCCACACGCCGATCGACTGACGCTTCTCGGCAACCGGCTCACCCATCCACACCAGGAAGGAGACCAGATCGGCGATGGCCTTGTCGTACTCCTCGGGGCTCATCAGGCCGGGCTTGGCCAGCGTGAGCTTGACTTCCTTTCCATGCTCGCCCTCGGTGACCTCGGCCACCTGCTCACCCTGCAGCTGCCACAGCACGTGCGGCATACCGACGTTGGAGAAGATCACGTTGTTCCAGCCCGTCGGACGTGCCGGATCACGGTAGAACTGACGCAGGTAGGTGTACAGCCAGTCAGCCCCCGAACCACTGGCCGAATTGCGCTGACGCGCGATCAGCGACAGATCGGGCGGCGTGGCGCCGAACCAGGCCTTGGACTCTTTCGGACGCATCGCGATGGTCATCAGGTCACCGACGCGCTCGCCGGTGAACATCAGGTTGTCACGGATTTCGTCTTCGGTCAGGCCGATCTCGGTCAGCTTGTTGTAACGCACGAAGCTGGCCGAGTGGCAGTTCAGACAGTAATTCACGAACAGCTTGGCGCCATGCTGCAGCGAAGCCGGATCCATGCTGACCGGGGCGCGGTCGAGATCTACCGCGGCCGCGGCGCCGAACGCCAGCGCCGGCGCAAACAGGGCAGCCGCCGCGAGCCGCTTGAGAGACTTGATCATGCGGATAATCATTTGAAGGTCACCCTTTCCGGTTCCGGTTTGCACTTGTCGATCTTGGTGTACCACGGCATCAGAATGAAGAACGCGAAGTACAGCACCGAGCACAGCTGGGCGACCGGCGCACCCGGGATGACGCCGAAGAAGGCGTACTCGGGGGGCTTGACGCCGAGGTAGCCGAGGATCACGAAGCAGATGATGAAGATCGTCAGCGCGGTCTTGTAGATCGGGCCACGGTAGCGGATCGACTTCACAGGGCTGCGGTCCAGCCACGGCAGGAAGGCGAGGATGACGACCGCCGCACCCATTGCCACGACCCCCCAGAACTTGGCGTCCAGACCGAACAGCGGGAAGGTGACCGCACGCAGGACCGAGTAGTACGGTGTGAAGTACCACACCGGCGCGATGTGCGGCGGGGTCTTCAGCGGGTCGGCCGGGATGAAGTTGTTGTACTCGAGGAAGTAGCCGCCACCCTCGGGGTAGAAGAACACGACCATCGAGAAGAAGAACAGGAAGACGCCCACACCGACGATGTCCTTGACGGAGTAGTACGGGTGGAACGGGATGCCGTCGAGCGGGATGCCGTTGGCGTCCTTCTTCTTCTTGATCTCGATACCGTCCGGGTTGTTCGAGCCGACTTCATGCAGCGCGATGATGTGGGCGGCCACCAGACCGATCAGCACCAGCGGCACGGCAATCACGTGCAGCGCAAAGAAGCGGTTGAGCGTAGCGTCACCGATGACGAAGTCGCCGCGCAGCACGATGGTCAGATCCGGGCCGATCACGGGAATCGCGGAGAACAGGTTGATGATCACCTGCGCACCCCAGAACGACATCTGACCCCACGGCAGCAGATAGCCCATGAAGGCTTCGGCCATCAGGCACAGGAAGATCAACACGCCGAAGATCCACAGCAGTTCGCGCGGCTTGCGGTACGAGCCGTAGAGCATGGCGCGGAACATGTGCAGATACACCACCACGAAGAACGCCGAGGCGCCGGTGGAGTGCATGTAGCGGATCAGCCAGCCGCCCGGCACTTCGCGCATGATGTATTCCACGCTGGCGAAGGCAATCGGGATGCCCGAGGCGTTGAGCGTGGCATCCGGCTTGTAGTGCATGACCAGGAAGATGCCGGTCACGATCTGGATCACCAGCACCAGCAGCGCCAGCGAGCCGAAGAAGTACCAGAAGTTGAAGTTTTTCGGCGCGTAGTACTCGGAGAGGTGCGCCTTGTAGTTGGCCGTGAGCGGGAAGCGCTCGTCGATCCAGTTGAGCAGAGCCTGAGATTTGGTCGTCATGGCTTAGGCCTTGTCTTCACCCACGAGAATCGTGGTATCGGAGAGATACATGTGCGGGGGCACTTCGAGGTTGTCCGGCGCAGGCATGCTGCTGTAGACACGGCCGGCCAGGTCGAACATGGAGCCATGGCAGGGGCACAGGAAGCCGCCCGGCCATTCGGAGCCCAGGCCGCTCTCGGCACCCATCCTGAACTTCTCGGAGGGCGAACAGCCGAGGTGAGTACAGATGCCGACCGTGACCAGATACTCTTCCTTGATCGAGCGGTACTTGTTCTTCGCGTACTCGGGCTGCATCTCCCTCTCGGAGTCCGGGTCGCTGACCTTGTCCTGGGTCTTGTCGAGCGACGCCAGCATCTCGGGCGTACGGCGCAGGATCCACACCGGCTTGCCGCGCCATTCGACCGTCATCATCTCGCCCGGGGCGAGCTGGCTGATGTCGGCCTCGACCGGCGCACCGGCCGCCTTGGCACGATCGGAGGGGGTCAGGCTTGCGACGAAAGGCACGGCAACAGCGACCGCGCCGGCGCCCCCGACCACCGACGTCGCAACCAGCAGGTTGCGGCGACTACTGTCCATCTCTTGTTCCACGCTCATGGCCTCTTCCTGAAGGAATACAGAATTCCGGTTCAAAAAACTTGCGCATTATAGGGGATAAAGGCAGGTCAGAAAAAGCCCGCGAGGACGGAAGGATGCGCGCGTGGCGTGCCCTCATTCACGCTCCCCGCGCACCCGGCAAAGCGCGGCAGGCCGATTACAGGGCGCGCCGGTCGAGCAGCGCCTGCGCCACGGTACCGGCATCGACGTGCTCCAGCTCGCCCCCTACCGGCACGCCGCGCGACAGCCGTGACACCCGCACGCCGCGCGCCGCCAGCAAGTTGGACACCATGTGGGCAGTGGCCTCGCCCTCGTTGGTGAAGTTGGTGGCGAGGATGACTTCCTTCACCTCCCCGTCGGTGGCGCGGGCGATCAGACGCTCCAAGCCGAGTTCGCGCGGACCGATACCGTCGAGCGGCGACAGCCGCCCCATCAGCACGTAGTACAGGCCCTTGTAGGCGTGGGTCTGCTCGATCACGGCCAGATCGGCCGGCATCTCGACCACGCACAGCAGGCTGCGGTCGAGCTGCGGATCGGCGCAGCGCCGACAGACGGTGTCCTCGGTGAAGCTGTTGCACAGCTCGCAGTGACGCAGCACCGCCAATGCCTTGTGCAGCGCGCCAGCCAGCGCGGCTGCACCGCGCTGGTCGCGCTGCAGCAGGTGATAGGCCATGCGCTGGGCGGACTTCGGCCCGACGCCCGGCAGGCAGCGCAGGGCTTCGATGAGGGCGTCGAGACTGGAAGGTGACATCGGACAATGGCCGGCACAGGGCCGGCCTGCAGGGTCAGAACGGCAACTTCATGCCCGGCGGCAGGTTCATGCCGGCCGTCACGCCCGCCATCTTTTCCTGCGTGGTGGATTCGACGCGACGCACGGCGTCGTTCACCGCGGCCGCCAGCAGGTCTTCGAGCATCTCGCGGTCGTCCATCACCGAATCGTCGATGGACACGCGGCGCACGTCGTACTTGCAGGTCATCTGCACCTTCACCATGCCGGCGCCGGACTGGCCCTCGACCTCGATGGAGGCGAGCTGGTCCTGCATCTTCTTCATGTTTTCCTGCATCTGCTGGGCCTGCTTCATCAGCCCGGCAATTCCGCCTTTCATCATTGCTTCAATCTCCGATGGTTCTCAAAGAGGCCTGACCGACTCTTCGACAAAACGCGCGTCGAAGCGCTCGATCACCTCACACACGAAAGGATCACTCTCCAGCGCCTCGACCGCCGCGGCATGGCGGGCACGACGCTCGACCTCGTTGCGCTGCGCCGGCGTCTCGCTCTCGATGGCACCCACCTCCACGCGCGCGCGCAGGGTCCGCCCGGCCCGCGAACTGAGCAGCTCGGACAGGCGCGCCGTCGCGCCGGCATTCATTTCCAGCAGGTGATGGTGGGTGTTGGCAAGCCGCAAGGCCAGCGTGTCGTGCTCGAAGCCCGCCCACTCGCAATGCAGGCACAGCTCGCGCAGCATGCCGGTGGGGGCCAGTGCAACCTGCAGCGCGTGCCAGTCGGCGGCAGCCAGCGCGGCTGCCACCTCGGCGGCGGCATCGGCCACGACCGGCTGCTGGACAACCTTCGGCGCCGCTGCGGGCGACTCGTCGAACATTTCCTGCGCCGACAGCGGCGCGTCGTCGGGCATGGCAGAAGGCGCATCGTCCCACGGCGGCGGCTCGGCCACGCGGGGCGCCGGCTGAGGCGGCTCGGCTCGACGCGCCTCGGGCGCCGGGGGCGCAGCGGGTGCCGCAGCAGCGGCCGGTCTTGCGGCCGGCGCAAGTGTGCGCGCAGGCATCGGTCGGGCCTGCCCGCCGCCGCCCGCTGCCGGCACCGCACCGCCCAGAGCCGACGGCTGCTCGGGACGGAAGGCATGCAGACGCAGCAGCGTCATCGTGAAACCGGTGTACTCATCCGGCGCCAGCGCCAGTTCATCGCGGCCGTGGATGGCGATCTGATAGGCCAGCTGCAGGTATTCGGCGTCCAGCGCCTCGGCGTACGGCGCGATGCGGGCGCGCTCGGTGTCGTCGGCGATGGCGCCCGGCGCGAACTGCGACAAGGCGATGCGCGACAGCAGCGAGGCCAGCGCCTGCAGCGCCGAATCGAAGGACAGGCTGCGCATCTCCATGGCTTCGGCGACCGCCAGCATGGCCTGCACGTCACCCGCGACGAGGCCATCCAGCACGCCATAGAGGTGATCGTCACCGACCGTGCCGAGCATACGTGAAACACCCTCTTCCTCGACCTTGCCTGCGCCGTGCGAAATGGCCTGGTCGAGCAGCGACAGCGCGTCGCGCATCGAACCTCCGGCCGCGCGCGCGATGTGCGACAGCGCCGGGCGCTCGAAGTCCACGGCTTCCTGGCCGAGGATGTGCGACAGGTGGTCGACGATGGCGCCCTGCGACATCTGCTTGAGGTTGAACTGCAGACAGCGGCTCAGCACCGTGACCGGAATTTTCTGCGGATCGGTGGTGGCGAGGATGAACTTGACGTGCTCGGGCGGCTCTTCAAGCGTCTTGAGCATAGCGTTGAAGGCATGCCCGGTGAGCATGTGCACTTCGTCGATCATGTAGACCTTGTAGCGCCCCTGCACCGGCGCATACACGGCGCGGTCGAGCAGCGCTGCCATGTCGTCGACACCGCGATTGGAGGCCGCGTCCATCTCGACATAGTCCGGGAAGCGGTCAGCGTCGATGGCGCGACAGGCGTCGCACACACCACAGGGCTCGGCGGTCATGCCGGTTTCGCAGTTGAGCGCCTTGGCCAGAATGCGGCTGATGGTGGTCTTGCCCACCCCGCGCGTACCGGTGAACAACCAGGCGTGGTGCAGGCGGCCGGTCTCCAGCGCGTGCGACAGGGCGCGCACGACGTGATCCTGCCCCACCAGCGTGGCAAAGGAACGGGGGCGCCATTTGCGCGCGAGGACCTGATAGCTCATGGCGACGGATTCTAGCAGGCAGGAATCGCCGCTCGGCGACGCGATGGAACAATTACCAAAAACAATCGAGTGGATACTAACGATCCATTAGCACTATCAACCACACAAACCTAAGCTTCATTCGTCCGCAGCAATGTGCTGCGACCATGAGGGGAGGTAAAGGAGTATGTTGCGGATCAACGCCGTCATCGATTCGGTACTCGACACCTTGTGCGCCGTACTAGCGGATCTGGCCGAATCGGCCTGAGCCGCAGCAGTTCCCCAGGCAAACCCAAAGGAGGATGGAACCATGAGCAAATGTCCCGTAATGCACGGCAGCATCACCGAGAGTTCCAGCTCGGTCACCGAATGGTGGCCGAAGACGCTGAACCTCGACATCCTGCACCAGCACGACACCAAGACCAATCCGCTGGGCGAAGACTTCGACTACAGCAAGGAAGTCAGGAAACTCGACTACGCCGCGGTCAAGAAGGACCTCACCGCGCTGATGACCGACAGCCAGGAATGGTGGCCGGCCGACTGGGGTCACTACGGCGGCCTGATGATCCGCATGGCCTGGCACGCCGCCGGTTCCTATCGCCTGGCCGACGGCCGCGGCGGTGGCGGCACCGGCAACCAGCGCTTCGCTCCGCTCAACTCCTGGCCCGACAACGCCAACCTCGACAAGGCCCGCCGTCTGCTGTGGCCGATCAAGAAGAAGTACGGCAACAAGCTCTCGTGGGCCGACCTGATCATCCTCGCCGGCAACGTCGCCTATGAATCCATGGGTCTCAAGACCTTCGGCTTCGGTTTCGGCCGCGCCGACATCTGGCATCCGGAAAAGGACGTCTACTGGGGCTCCGAGAAGGAATGGCTGGCACCCACCGACAACCCGAACAGCCGCTACTCTGGCCAGCGCGACCTGAAGAATCCGCTCGCCGCCGTGATGATGGGCCTGATCTACGTGAACCCGCAGGGCGTGGATGGCCAGCCTGACCCGCTCAAGACCGCCCGTGACGTGCGCGAAACCTTCAAGCGCATGGCCATGAACGACGAGGAAACCGTCGCGCTGACGGTCGGCGGCCACACCGTCGGCAAGGCGCACGGCAACGGCGACGCTGCGCTGCTCGGCCCCGAGCCGGAAGCCGCCGGTATCGAAGAGCAGGGCCTGGGCTGGAACAACCACACCAAGCGCGGTATCGGCGCCGACGCGGTGACCAGCGGCCTGGAAGGCGCGTGGACCACCAACCCGACCAAGTGGGATAACGGCTACCTCCACCTGCTGCTCAACTACGAGTGGGAACTCAAGAAGAGCCCGGCCGGCGCATGGCAGTGGGAGCCGATCAACATCAAGGAAGAGGACAAGCCGGTCGACGCCGAGAACCCCAACGTCCGTCGCAACCCGATCATGACCGACGCGGACATGGCGATGAAGATGGATCCGGAGTATCGCAAGATCGCCGAGCGCTTCTACAAGGATCCGGCCTACATGTCCGAGACCTTCGCCCGCGCCTGGTTCAAGCTGACCCACCGCGACATGGGCCCGAAGGTGCGCTACATCGGACCGGAAGTCCCGCAGGAAGACCTGATCTGGCAGGACCCGGTGCCAGCCGGCAACAAGAGCTACGACGTCAATGCCGTCAAGGCGAAGATCGAAGCGGCCGGGCTGTCGGTGTCCGAGATGGTGTGTACGGCCTGGGACAGCGCCCGCACCTTCCGCGGCTCCGACATGCGTGGCGGCGCCAACGGTGCGCGCATCCGTCTCGCCCCGCAGAAGGACTGGGCCGGCAACGAGCCACAGCGTCTTGCAAAGGTACTGGCGGCCTACGAGAAGATCGCCAGAGACACCGGCGTCAGCGTGGCCGACGTGATCGTGCTGGGTGGCAACGTCGGGCTGGAAAAGGCCATCAAGGCAGCCGGCTTCAGCGTGCCGGTGCCGTTCGCGCCGGGCCGTGGTGATGCCACGGCCGAGCAGACCGATGCCGAATCCTTCGAGCCGCTCGAACCCGTGCACGACGGCTTCCGCAACTGGCTGAAGTCCGACGACTTTATCCCGATGCCGGAAGAGATGCTGCTCGACCGCGCCCAGCTCATGGGCCTCACGGCGCACGAGATGACGGTCCTGGTCGGTGGCATGCGCGTACTCGGCACCAACGCCGGCGGCAGCAAGCACGGCGTGTTCACCGACCGCGTCGGGGCGCTGACGAACGACTTCTTCGTCAATCTCACCGACATGGCCTACACGTGGAAGCCGACCGGCAAGAACAGCTACAACATCTGCGACCGCAAGACGGGGGCCACCAGGTGGACCGCCACTCGCGTCGATCTGGTGTTCGGCTCCAACTCCATCCTGCGTGCCTACGCCGAGGTGTATGCGCAGGACGACAACAAGGAGAAGTTCGTGCGTGACTTCGTCGCTGCCTGGACGAAGGTCATGAACGCCGACCGCTTCGACCTCGCCTGAGCCCTCGGGCTCTGCAACAGGCTTCAGGGCCTGTTGCCATGGGCAGCGCATCCGCCGGCGCCCATGGCAACAGGCCCTGAAGCCTTCCGTTGCATCGGGCAAGCCCATGAATCTGCATGGGTTTACCCGATGCAACGGGCTACGCTACAGTAGCCCCGCATTCCGGTGTCCGACGCAGCACGCGACGGACATGCAAGCTCCGGCCCGCCGTGGCCTCAATCCTGGATCAGGGAAGAGGAAAACGATGGAACAGGCAAGCTCCGCAACCGAAAACTCGCAACGTCTTCCCGCCCGTCACGGCGGCCATTCACGCGTACCCCCGCACCTGCCCGCCGCACCGCGCCGCAAGGATCGCGCCGCGCTCGACGCCGTGGCCGAACTGCTCGCCGAGGCCGACGTGCAGATCGGCGGCGACCGCCCGTGGGACCTGCACTTCCACCACCCCGAAACCGCCGAACGCATCCTCGCGCGCGGCAGCCTCGGACTGGGCGAGGCCTACATGGAAGGCTGGTGGGATTGCGACCGGCTCGACGAATTCTTCGCCCGCGTACTCGCCGCCCATCTCGACGAGAAGGTCGGCAACATGACCATGATGATGCAGGGTCTGCGCGCCCGCCTGTTCAACCTGCAGAGCATGCGCCGCGCCTGGCAGGTCGGCCAGGAGCACTACGACATCGGCAACGACCTGTTCGAAGCCATGCTCGACGAGCACATGGCCTACACCTGCGGCTACTGGGCCGAAGCCGATACGCTGGCCGACGCACAGACTGCCAAGCTCGACCTGATCTGCCGCAAGCTGGGCCTCACGCCCGGCATGACCCTGCTCGACATCGGCTGCGGCTGGGGCAGCCTGATGCGCTATGCCGCGCGCGAATACGGCGCGCACTGCAGCGGCGTCACCGTCTCGAAGGAACAGGCCGACTACGGCGCCGCACGCTGTGAGGGCCTGCCGGTGGAATTCCTGCTGCAGGACTACCGCGCGGTCGTCGGGCGCTTCGACCGCATCGCCTCGGTCGGCATGTTCGAACATGTCGGTCGCAAGAACCACCGCATTTTCTTCGAAACGGCCCGCCGGGCGCTCGCCGACGACGGCCTGTTCGTGCTGCACACCATCGGCAAGAACCGCCGCGGCATCCCCACCGACCCGTGGATCGACCGCTACATCTTCCCCAACGGCGACCTGCCCTCGCTGGGCGAGATCGCCGACGCCGCCGAACCTTTCTTCGTCATCGAGGACGTGCACAACTTCGGCGCCGACTACGACCGCACGCTGATGGCCTGGCACGCCAATTTCGAGGCTGCCTGGCCGCAATTCGCCGAGAAGTACGGCGAGCGCTTCTACCGCATGTGGCGCTACTACCTGCTGGCCTGCGCGGGCACCTTCCGCGCCCGCACCACGCAACTGTGGCAGATCGTCCTGTCGCCTTCGGGCGTACCCGGAAGTTATCGCTGCCCGCGATGAAATCCGTTATAGCTATCGGATTGTTTCTTACGTTTAATTGGCGCTATTGACCACCACTGGCGATACTTGCAACGTCCCGCACGTTTCCAAGGAGTTCGCCATGGTCGCCAAAGTCGCCCGCCTGCACTTCCAGCGCGCCGGCCTGCCCGGCTTCCTGCGCGCACTCACCGGCTGGGCCATCGCCCTGACCGGCCTCGCACTGCTGCTGGCACAACTCGCACACACCCCGCCCGCCCTGCCCGACGGCCTGCGCGGCGCACTCGCCGGCGGCGTCATGGCAGCCGCCGCCACGGCGCTCGGCGCCCTCCCGGTGCTGGTGATGCGTCGTATCTCCACCGGTGCGCAGGGCGCCATGCTGGGCTTCGGCGCGGGGGTGATGCTGGCAGCCAGCGTGTTCTCGCTGCTGCTGCCGGCCTTCGATACCGCCGTCGCGCGTGGCGCCAGCGACAACGCGGCCGTGCTGCTGGTGGCTGGCGGACTGACCATCGGTGCGGCGCTGCTGCTGGCCATGGATCGCGCACTGCCGCACACACATCAACCGGTCCGCGAACGCAGCGTCGGCGCAGTGTGGCTGTTCGTCTTCGCGATTGCCGTGCACAACGTGCCGGAAGGCCTTGCCATCGGCGTGGCGGCCGGCGAGGCCGGCACCGGCAACGCGGTGGCCACCGGTATCTCGCTGCAGAACGTGCCGGAGGGCCTGATCGTGGCGATCGCGCTGATCACCGCCGGCTACGGTCGCAAGCTGGCCTTCGGCGTGGCCGCGCTGTCGGGTCTGGTGGAGCCGGTGGCGGCCCTGATCGGCTCCGCCGCAGTGTCGATTTCCGCCGCGCTGCTGCCTTGGGGGCTGGCTGCCGCGGCCGGTGCGATGCTCTTCGTGGTGAGCCACGAGATCATCCCCGAGTCGCATCGTCGCGGACACGAGACGCTGGCCACCGCCGGCCTGATGCTCGGCTTCGTCACCATGATGCTGCTCGACACCCTGCTCTGAAGCAGACCCCGCAAAGCAAACGGGCGTCGCATTGTGCGACGCCCGTTTCATGTTCAGGGTGGCGAGCCTGACCCCCGGCACTTGCAGGTTGCGGCTGTGGCTGCTGCCTTCCGGCCCTGACCAGGTTCACCACTCTGCAATGCGGGGAGACCCGCCACGGCGTGCATTGTATCAGCTTCGGAGCGCCGGCCTCAGAGCATCCACTCGATCGGCAGGATCGACAGGAAGCGGATGCCGAAACGCTGCAGCGGCCCTGTGCCGGGCTCGAAACGGTGGCGGCGCACGCCGTCCGCATTGCGCTCCAGCCAGTACACCCGGCCGTCTTCCGACAGCCTGACCTCGTAGGCATTGAGCGGAATGGTCTGATCGAAGGCGCGTTCCACCTCGGCCGCCAGCGGCGGGCTCTCGATGACGAAACCCAGTTCGGTGTTGAGATTGATCGAGCGCGGATCGAAATTGAAAGAGCCCACGAAGACGCGCTCACCGTCGATGGCGAAGGTCTTGGCGTGCAGGCTCGAGCCCGAACTGCCGAAGGGGCCCACGCGCAGGTCCAGCTCCGGCCCGGCAGCCGGGTTGCGCAGCTCGTACAGAATCACGCCGGCGCGCAGCAGATCCTTGCGGCGTTTGACGTAGCCGGCATGCACCACCGCCACGTCGGTGGATTCCAGCGCATTGGTCAGGACCCGTACGCGGATGCCCTCACGCACCAGCGCGGCAAAGGCTTCCACGCCGGCCGCGGTGGGCACGAAATACGGCGAAACCAGTTCCACCGAACGCGTCGGCCGCCCCAGGATGGCGCGCAACTGGGGCATCAGATGCCCCTTGCGATCCGCCTTGGCCAGGCCCTTGGCCGGATCGTCGCTGACCATGTGGGTGACGGCCCATTCGAAGGGCAGCTCCCCCGACAGCAGCCCGCGCAGGAAGCCGGAACGTCGCACCGCCTCCAGATAGGGCACGGCCTCGTCGGCACTCTCGGCCACCGCCCCGGCCGCCTTGAGCTGATCCAGTGCATCCGGCGGGGCTTCCGGCAGGATCAGTTCGGCCGGATAGGCCGAGGCACTGGCCCAGTAGCGGTCGAAATCACGCGAGGTCTCGTCCACCACCGGACCGATGGCCAGCACGTCGAGGTCGGCGAAGATCAGGCCGTCGGTAGCGCCGAAATACTCGTCGCCGATGTTGCGCCCGCCGACGATGGTGACCTGGTTGTCGGCGGTGAAGGACTTGTTGTGCATGCGCCGGTTGAGCCGACTGAAATCGGTGATGAAGCCGAAATACTTGGGGTGGCGCACGACGAAGGGGTTGAACAGCCGCACCTCCACCCGCGGGTGCGTGTTGAGCGCCGCCATCTCCTCATCCACCGCGGCCGTGCCGTGGTCGTCGAGCAGCATGCGCACACGCACGCCGCGGTCGGCCGCATCGTGCAGGGCCTTCAGCAACAGCGTACCGGTGACGTCGCGGCGCCAGATGTAGTACTGCACATCGAGCGAGTGCTGCGCACTGCGCGCCAGCAGCACCCGCGCCGCAAAGGCATGCCGGGCATCGGCCAGCGGGTGGATGCCGCTCTTGTCGAGGCGCTCGGGCAGTACCCGTTCGACCGCCTGCCCGAGCTCGGTTGCGCGCGTTTCCAGCGGGTCCGGGGCATGGCTCACGCTGCGCCCCTCCAGCGCCGGGAGAGTGCAACCCGAGGCCAGCAACAACGCGCACAGCAGACCGGCGACCAGCCGTGAAAACCTGCTTTGCTCTAGGATGCGCTGCAATCGCGTCACTCCGCCCCCTCAGATCAGACTCAAGTCTGCATCTCGCCGATGGTGTGGCGCAGACGATGGTGGGCCAGCGTCAGGAAGACCACCCCGATCAGCGCGACCATCGCCAGTTCCGGCCACACCACCTCCGGTCCCGCGCTGCGGAACAGGATGGACTGCCCCAGCGCCACGTAATGCGTGGTGGGCGCCAGTGACATCAGGTACTGGATGATATCCGGCATGCTCTCACGCGGCGTCAGCGAGCCGGACAGAATCTGTAACGGCAATAGCACCAGAATGGCCATCAGGCCGAACTGCGGCATGCTGCGCGCGATGGTGCCCATGAAGATGCCGATCGACGCCGCCGCAAACAAATAGGTCAGCGTAC
Organism: Pseudazoarcus pumilus; assembly: GCA_033837965.1. GTDB lineage: Bacteria > Pseudomonadota > Gammaproteobacteria > Burkholderiales > Rhodocyclaceae > Pseudazoarcus > Pseudazoarcus pumilus_A. Next base: position 10,904 of record JAJLLM010000097.1, on the reverse strand, counting down.
CGAGCGCGAACAGCGCAATGGAACCCGCCACCGCGATGCCGAGCACGCCCTGCACCACGACGTACAACGAGGCGGTGGAGGCTACCAGCACCACCACCCCCATGGCCCAGATCTTGGACAGCATGATCTCCAGCGGCGTCACCGGCATCACCAGCAGGTGTTCGATGGTGCCGTGCTCGCGCTCGCGGATCAGCGCCGCGCCGGTGAGGAGGATGCCGAGCATGGTGACGTTGTTGATGATGGCGGTGATGGCCGCGAACCACGCCGCCTCCAGATTGGGGTTGAACATCGCGCGCGGCACCAGCTCCACGGGTTGCACCGGCTGTGCGCGCACGCGCAGGACGTGGGCGCGCACCTCGTCGTTGATGATGTTCTGGATGTAGCCGGCGCCGGTCTGCGCCTGGCTCTGGCGCGTGGCGTCGACGTTGAGCTGCAGCGCCGGGCTGCGGCCGGCCATCACGTCGCGTTGGAAGTTGGGCGGGATGTTGAGCACGAAGGTGTAGCGCCCGGCATCCATGCCGCGATCCATGTCGGCCAGATCGACCAGCTCCGGCGTGATGAACTGCGGCGGATGCAGCGCCGCGATGATGCGCGTGGACAGCTGCGAGCGGTCCTCGTCCACCACCGCGATGGCCGCGCGATTGAGCGTTTCGGGGCGCTCGCGCGTCTCCGCCACCACCGACACCGTGAACATGAACACGATCAGGAACAGCATTGCCGCGTCGCGCGACAGGCTGCGGAACTCCTTCATGCCCAGCGTCCAGGTGTTGCGCAGAAAGGCCGACTCGACGCGCATGTTCATTTCCCCTGCTTCTTCAGCAACAGCACCGACAGCCCGGTGAGCACCGGAATCGCCAGCAGCAGCGGCAGGAAGGAGCCGCCCAGGTCGGCAAAGCCCAGCGCCTTGGAGAAGGTGCCGCTGGTGATGGTGAGGAAATGCGTGGTCGGATACATCGCGCCCACCACCGCCGCGAAGCCTTCGAGCGAGGACACCGGATCGAGCAGGCCGGAAAACTGCACCGCCGGCAGCAGCGTGCCGATGGCGGTGCCGGCAATCGCCGCGACCTGGCTGTTCATCAGCGTCGACATCAGCAACCCCAGCCCCGTGGTGGCGGTGACATACAGCAACGCGCCGACGGTGAGGGTGAGCAGACTGCCCTTGAACGGCACCTGGAACAACGCGATGGCGATGACGAACATCACGACGAAATTGAACATCGACAGCGCGATGTAGGGCAGTTGCTTGCCGAGCAGGAATTCGAGCTTGCTCACCGGCGTGGTGTATACGTTGACGATGGAGCCTAGCTCCTTCTCGCGCACCACGCCCAGCGCGGTGAGCATGGCCGGGATGAACACCAGCATCAGCGGAATCATCAGCGGCGCCATCGCCACCAGACTGCGTAGCTCCGGGTTGTAACGGAAACGTGTTTCCACCGTGGCCGGTGCGCTGGCGGTGATGCCGGCCTCGGCCATCACCTCGGCCAGCGTCTGCGCATGCACGCCCAGCACGTAGCCGCGCGCGATCTCGGCACGCATCGGCATCGAGCCGTCCAGCCACACCGCGATCTGGGGCGTGGAGCCGCGCGCCAGATCACGCCCGAAGCCGGGCGGAATCTCCACTGCCATGGCGAGCTTGCCGGCCCGCATGCGCGCGTCCAGATCGGCATGGCTGAGCAGTTCCGGCTGCTCCAGGAAGTAGCGCGAGCCGGCAATGCGCAGCGTGTAACCCTGGCTCGCCACGCTGCGGTCGTGGTCGAGCACGGCAAAGTGCAGGTCTTCCACGTCCATGTTGATGCCGTAGCCCATCACCAGCATCAGGATCACGCTGCCGAGCATCGCCAGCGTGAGGCGGATGGGGTCACGCCGCAGCTCGGTGGATTCACGCGCGGCAAAGCTCAGCAGCCGCGCCAGCGAGAAGCGCGGCGGACGCGCGGGCTGCGCCTCGACCGCTGGCGGTGGCGTGCGCTGCGCCTCGGCGGGAGTGCCGGCAGCGTCCTCCAGATAGCCGACGAAGGCGTCGTCCAGCGTGTCCGCGCCGCGCCGCGCCATCAGCGCGGCCGGCGTGTCGGTGGCCAGCACGCGGCCGGCATGCATCAGCGAGATGCGGTCGCAGCGCTGCGCCTCGTTCATGAAATGGGTGGTGACGAAAATGGTCACGCCGTCGCGCCGCGAGAGTTCGACGATCAATTCCCAGAAACCGTCGCGCGCCACCGGGTCGACGCCCGAGGTCGGTTCGTCGAGGATCAGCACGTCGGGCCGGTGCAGCACCGCCACCGCCAGCTGCAGACGCTGGCGCATCCCCAGCGGCAGCGCGTCGGGCTGGGTGTCCATCACCTCCATCAGACCGAAACGCCGCGTCAGCGCCTCGATGCGCTGTGCAGCCTCATCCGCCGGCAGGTCGAACAGCCGCGCGTGCAGGTCGAGGTTCTGGCGCACCGTCAGCTCGCCATACAGCGAAAAGGACTGCGACAGATAACCCACCCGGCGGCGCGTCTCCAGATCCTTCGCGTCGAGCTTGCGGCCCAGCAGCCGCGCCTCGCCGGCCGAGGGTTGCAGCAGGCCGGTGAGCATCTTCATGGTGGTTGACTTGCCGCAGCCGTTGGAGCCGAGAAAGCCGAAGATCTCGCCGCGCCGCACCTCCAGATTGACGTCGTCCACCGCCACGAAGTCGCCGAAGCGCATCTGCAGCCCGCGCGAGGAGATCACCACCTCGCCGGCCTCGTGCGGCGGAATCACCACCGCGCGGTGGCCCTGCCGGCGCGACTCCGGCAACAGCGCCAGGAACGCGTCTTCCAGCGTGTCGCGCTGCGTGCGTTCGCGCAGTTCGCGCGGCGTGCCGGTAGCCAGCACGCGGCCGGCATCCACCGCCACCAGCCAGTCGAAGTCCTCGGCCTCCTCCATGTAGGCGGTGGCGATCAGCACGCTCATGCCGGGGCGAGCGGCACGGATGCGCTCGATCAGGCGCCAGAACTGGCGGCGCGAGAGCGGATCGACGCCAGTGGTCGGCTCGTCGAGAATCAGCAGGTCGGGATCGTGGATCAGCGCACAGCACAGCCCGAGCTTCTGCTTCATGCCGCCGGAGAGCTTGCGTGCGGGACGATCGGCGAAGGCGCTCAGGCCGGTGGCGGCGAGCAGTTCCTCGATGCGCCGCGCCCGCTCCTCCGCCGACTGGCCGAACAGCCGGCCGAAGAAGTCGATGTTCTCGAACACCGACAGCGTCGGATACAGGTTCTTGCCCAGCCCCTGCGGCATGTAGGCAATGCGCGGACACACCGCGCGGCGGTGCGCGGCGTCGGCGATGTCGCCGCCCAGCACTTCGATGCGCCCCTGCTGCAGTTGGCGCGCGCCGGCGATCAGGCCCAGCCAGGTGGATTTGCCGACGCCGTCCGGCCCGATGAAGCCGACCATGCAACCGGCCGGGATCTCCAGGCTCACGCCGTCGGCCGCCAGCACCGCGCCGTAGCGCTGCGTGACCCCGGCAAGCCGCGCGACCGGGGGCTGCGCATTCACGGCAGGCGCACCTGCAGCGCGGCGGGCCACTCAGCCGCGGCATCTAGCCGCACGTGGGCGATGCCGGGCAGACCGGTCTTGACCTGCTCGGGGTACTTCGCCAGCAGCTCCGGATCAATGCGCGCCTTGACGCGGAACACCATCTTCTGGCGCTCGCTCTGCGTCTCGACGGTCTTGGGCGTGAACTGCGCGACGCTCGCGACGAAGCTCACCGCCGCCGGGATGACGAAGTCCGGCGCGGCGTCGAGCACGATGCGCACCTCGCTGCCGATCGCCACGCGGCCGGCCACGGTCTCGGGCAGGAAGAAGGTCATGTACACGTCGCCGATGTCGACCAGGCTCACAACCTTGCCGCCACCCGCGATCACCTCGCCCGGCTGCACGATGCGGTACTGCACGCGGCCGGCGCGCGGCGCGCGCAGTTCGGCGTCTTCGAGCTCGGTCTGCAAGCGTGCCACTACCGCTTCGGTGGCGGCAATCGCCGCGTCACCCTGCTCGACCTGCGCCTCGGCGGCACGCACCGCCGCCTGCGCCGCCGCGATCCTGGCCGCCGCCACGCGCAGGCTGGCATCCGCGGTGCGCGCACGCGCTACGGCGTCATCGGCCTGCTGCGCCGACGTCGCCTTCTGTTTCAGGAGATTCTGCAGGCGCTCGCTACTGCGGCGCGCCACGTCCAGCTCGGCCTCGGCCTGGATCAGCACCGATTCGGCCATCGCCACGTCGGCGATGCGCTGCGCCACCAGCGCCAGCGCGCTCTCGCGGGCGCTGCGCGCGTTGGCTACCTCGGCCCGCGCCTGCGCGTACTGCGCCTCCAGCGCCTTGGTGTCCATGCGCGCCACCATCTCGGCCTCGCGCACGAAGTCGCCTTCATTGACGAGGATTTCGGCCACCCGCCCGGCGGCCCTGGCGGCCACGTCGACCTCGGTCGCCTCGATGCGGCCGTTACCGCGTGCGAAGCGCTCGTCATCCGCCGCCGGCTGCAACCACCACCAGGCTCCCGCTGCGATCAGCACCACGGCACCTGCGACCCACCCGGCCTTGCCCGCATTTGCTTGCACTTCGCTCTCCTTGCGCCTGCTTCACTGCAGCATTATCCACAATCGCAACAGGGAATACCTCATGCGCACATGCCCCCGCTAATCCGCTGCGCGGTTGCGCCTGTAGTGACTTGATGATTGGATATGGACATTGCGCCCCTGCGCGTCCCCCGCTTGCATGCACACGCCCCTCTCACCCCCCGCCCTGCACGATGAGCCAGCCCACTGCTGACGCGCCCGGCGGCGCCGACCTCGTGCCGTCCCCCGCCGGACTCACGCTACGCGTGAGCGGCGCATGGACGCTGCCGCACTTCCGCACGCAACAGGCCCGCGTGACGGCGCTGCGCGCGCAGGCTCAGGACATTGCCAGCATCGACACTTCGGACCTGAGCGCCCTCGACACCGCTGGCGCCAGCCTGCTGTGCGAACTGCTCGGGCCGGAACGGCTGGAGGCGGCGCTGGCCGCACTGCCAACCGAGCGCCAAGCGCTGCTGCGCACGGTCGCCGAGGCTCGCGAATACACCGGTAGCGAGCCCCCGAGCGGCTCGCGCTACACCCCCGGCGACGTACTGGAACACATCGGCCGCACGACGCTGGCCTTTCGCGACCACATGGTGGGCGTGTGCGGCCTGCTCGGCCTGACCCTGGAAACCCTCGCCCGCACGCTGTTCAAGCCGGCGCGCTGGCGCGTCACCTCCTTCCTTGTGCATCTGGAACGCACCGGACTGGACGCCGTGCCCATCGTCGCGCTGCTCACGTTCCTGGTCGGCGCGGTGGTGGCCTTCCTCGGCGCGACGGTGCTCGCCAGCTTCGGCGCCAGCGTGTACACCATTGATCTGGTGGCGTATTCCTTTCTGCGCGAGTTCGGCGTGCTGCTCGCGGCCATCCTCGTTGCCGGTCGCAGCGCCAGCGCCTTCGCGGCGCAGATCGGCTCGATGCGCGCCAACGAGGAGGTCGACGCCATCCGCGTGCTGGGACTGTCGCCAGTCGAGTTGCTGGTCCTGCCGCGCGCGCTGGCCCTGCTGGTGGCGCTGCCCATCCTGACGGTGGTGGCGATGGCTTCCGGGCTGGTCGGCGGCATGCTGGTCTGCGCGGTGAAACTCGATCTGAGCCCGGCCATGTTCCTCGCCACGGTCGAAAACAACGTCGGGCTGAGCCATTTCCTGATCGGGCTGGCGAAGGCCCCGGTGGTCGCCTTCCTGATCGCCCTGATCGGCTGTCACGAAGGCTTCAAGGCCGCCGGCAGCGCGCAATCGGTGGGCGAGCACACCACCTCGGCGGTGGTGCAGTCGCTGTTCGCGGTCATCGTGGTGGACGCCATCGCCGCGCTGTTCTGCATGGAGATGGGCTGGTGAGCGCGGCCGACAACGTCATCGAGGTGCGTGGCCTGACCAACCGCTTCGGTGCGCAGGTGGTGCACGAAGGGCTGGATCTGGACGTACGCCGCGGCGAGATACTCGGCGTGGTGGGCGGTTCGGGCACCGGCAAGTCGGTGCTGCTGCGGACCATCGTCGGCCTCAACCGACCCGCCGCCGGGCGCATCCACGTGCTGGGCGCCGAGCTTACCGCCCTCGACGGCGAGGACCGCAGCCGGGTCGAACGCCGCTTCGGCGTGCTGTTCCAGCAGGGCGCGCTGTTCTCGGCGCTGAGCGTGGCCGAGAACGTGATGCTGCCGCTGATCGAGCATGCCGGCCTGTCGCGCAGCGAAGCAGCCCAGCTCGCTCGGCTCAAGATCGCGCTGGCCGGCCTGCCGCCGGAGGCCGGCGCCAAGTCGCCCGCGGATCTGTCGGGCGGCATGATCAAGCGCGCGGCACTGGCGCGCGCCCTCGCGCTGGACCCGGACATCCTGTTCCTCGACGAACCCACGGCCGGCCTCGACCCCATCGGCGCGGCCGCCTTCGACCGCCTGATCCGCACGCTGCGCGACGCGCTGGGTCTGACCGTGTTTCTGGTCACGCACGACCTCGACACCCTGTACGCCATCACCGACCGCGTGGCCGTGCTGTCGCAGCGCAAGGTGCTCATCAATGCCGATCTGGCCACCGTCGCGGCCTGCGAAGACGCCTGGATCCGCGACTACTTCCTCGGCCCGCGCGGACGCGCGGCCGCCGCATCCACCCTGGAGGGCTGCTGAATGGAAACCCGTGCCCATCACATCCTGATCGGACTGTTCACCGTGCTCGGCGTCGGTGCCGCGCTGCTCTTCGTGCTGTGGCTCGGCCAGAGCGGCAGCGACCGCAAGTACGCGCAGTACGACGTCGTTTTCCAGGAAGCCGTCACCGGCCTGTCGCGCGGCAGCACGGTGGAATTCAACGGCATCCGCATCGGTGACGTCGCGAGTCTGCGGCTCGACCCGGCCGACCCGCGTCGCGTACTGGCGCGGGTGCGGGTCGAGCGCGATGCACCGGTGCGCAGCGACACGCGGGCGCTGTTGGTGCCGGCCGGCATCACCGGGCTGTCCTTCATCCGCTTCAGCAGCGGCGACAATCCGGCCAGCACGCTGCTGCTCGCCGGAGACGACGAACGCGTGCCGGTGATCGTGGCCGACCCCTCGCCGATGAGCCGCCTGATGGCCGACGGCGAAGACGTCATGACCAACGTCAATCAGGTGCTGATCCGCGTCACCGAGCTGTTCTCCGAGGAGAACGTCGAGCGGCTGGACGCCACGCTGCACAACCTGCAGGAATTCACCGGCGTGCTGGCCGAGCGCCGCGACGACCTGTCAGCCGCCATCGACGCCACCAGCAGCCTGCTGCAGACCACCGACCAGCTCGTCGAGGTCGAACTGCGCGGTGCGCTGGCCGACGCCCGCAAGTCCGTCGCCGCGCTGGAGCGCACCATGGGCAGCATCGAGCGCGTGGTGTCCGACAACCGCGGCAACCTCGACACCGGCCTGCGCGGCCTCGCCGACGTCGGTCCGGCCATGTCCGAACTGCGCGGCACCATGGCCTCGCTGCGCGCCATCACGCGCGAACTCGAAGAAAACCCGCGCGACTATCTGATCGGTCGCCAGCCCACCCGGGAATTCCAGCCATGAAAAAGCACGTCCTGCTCGGCGCACTCGGCGCCGCCCTGCTTTCCGCCTGCTCGATCCTGCCGGAAAGCCAGCCGGTGGACATCTACCGCCTGCCCACGACACTGGTCGCTCCCGACACGTCGGCGCCGCGCCCGGGCGGCATCGGTGCGGTGCGCGTGTTGCGCCCGGCCACCGGCAACACGCTGTCGGGCCGGCGCATCGTGGTCGTGCCGGACGACCTGCGCGTCAGCGTGTATGCCGACGCCGCCTGGGCCGACACCGTGCCGGCCCTGCTGCGCGAACGCCTCGCCGATGCGCTGCGTGCCGGCAATCGCTTCGACACCGTCAGCACCGACGAACACAGCCTGCGCGCGGAGTTCGAGATCGACACCGACTTGCGCGGCTTCCACAGCGAATACCGCGGCGGCACGCCCGATGCCGTGGTGCGCATCGACGCCCACCTGGTGCATGCCGGCTCGCGCCGGGTGGTGGCCAGCCGCAGCTTCGAGTCGCGCGTACGCGCCGGCGACGCCGCCCTGCCGACGGTCGTGGCCGCGCTGGGCAAGGCTGCCGACGAGGCCGCCACACGGCTTGCGGCGTGGGCCGCCGATACCGCTGCCGCCGCCCCGCGCCCCCGCAATTGAGCGCCCGACCCGCGCTGGTGCGCAAAGCAGCATGCATGCACCAGCACGGTGCACCGCGCCCGCTTGCGGTGCCCTCACCGCCTGAATTGGCGCCGATACCGGGATCTTTCCGCTTGGCACAGGGTTTGCTTTTCTGAGCCTCAGGAAGGCTCCTCCGGCATCGCTGCCCGGGCCTCATCGAATCACGAGTCACACCAGGCGGGCCGACCAACGACGGCCGACCCGCCGGTCCGCCGAGGCGGATCGCGGATCAGCGCCGATCCCTGACGACATCGACCCATTTTTCCGGCATCGGCCGGATGGATTGTTGCGAGAGGGAATCATGCGCAAACAGAAACTGGTAATGGTCGGCAACGGCATGGCCGGGGTGAAGACCCTGGAAGAGCTGCTCAAGTACGCGCCCGACCAGTACGAAATCACCGTCTTCGGTGCCGAACCGCACGGCAACTACAACCGCATCATGCTGTCGCCGGTACTCGCCGGCGAAATGACGCTGCCCGAGATCATGCTCAACGATCTCGCCTGGTACGCCGACAACGGCATCACCCTGCACACCGGCCGCAAGATCGTCGAAATCGACCGCGTGCGCCGCGTCGTGCGTGCCGACGACGGCACCCAGGCTCCCTACGACCGCCTGCTGCTGGCCACCGGCTCCAAGCCCTTCATCCTGCCGGTGCCGGGCGCCCAGTTGCCGGGCGTGATCGCCTACCGCGACATCGCCGACACCGAGACCATGATCGCGGCGGCGCGCAGCCACCGCCACGCCGTCGTCATCGGCGCCGGCCTGCTCGGCCTGGAAGCGGCCAACGGCCTCGCGCTGCGTGGCATGGACGTGACCGTCGTGCATCTGGCCGACTGGATCATGGAGCGCCAGCTCGACAAACCCGCAGCCGATCTGCTGCAGGCCTCGCTCGAAGCCAAGGGCCTGAAGTTCGAGCTCGGCGCGCAGACCGCTGCGCTCGAAGCCGGCCCGGACGGCCGCGTGGCGGCGCTGAAGCTCAAGGATGGCCGCAGCCTGCCGGCCGATCTGGTGGTGATGGCCGCCGGGATCCGCCCGAATACCGAACTGGCCGAGTCGGCGAACCTGCACTGCAACCGCGGCATCGTGGTGGGTGACACCATGCAGACCGTGACCGACCCGCGCATCTACGCCATCGGCGAGTGCGTGAGCCACCGCGGCACCAGCTACGGTCTGGTGGCGCCGCTGTTCGAACAGGCCAAGGTCTGTGCCAACCATCTCGCCGGCTTCGGCATCGGCCGCTACGAGGGCTCGGTGACCTCCACCAAGCTCAAGGTCACCGGCGTGGACGTGTTCTCGGCCGGCGACTTCACCGGCGGCGAAGGCTTCGACGAGATCGTGCTGCACGACCGCGCCGGCGGCGTGTACAAGAAGATCGTGCTGAAGGACGACAAGGTCGCCGGCGCCGTGATGGTGGGCGACACCACCGACGGCGCCTGGTACTTCCAGCTGCTGCGCGAGGGCAAGAACATTGCCGAGATACGCGACCACCTGATGTTCGGCCAGAGCTTCTCGCAGTCGCATCTGGGCGACGCCGGCCATCAGGGCCAGAACCTTGCCGCCAGCATGCCGGACACCGCCGAGGTGTGCGGCTGCAACGGCGTGTGCAAGGGCACCATCGTGCAGGCCATCAAGGAAAAAGGCCTGTTCACGCTGGACGACGTGCGCAAGCACACCAAGGCGTCGAGCTCCTGCGGCTCCTGCACCGGGCTGGTCGAGCAGATCATCGCCTCCACCGTCGGCGGCGCCTTCCAGGCGGTCGACAAGCATGCCAAGCCGATGTGCGGCTGCACCGACCACAACCACGGCCAGGTGCGTCAGGCCATCCGCGAGCGGAAGTTCCTGACCGTGCCCGAGGTAATGCAGGCGCTGGAATGGAAGACGCCCAACGGCTGCGCCACCTGCCGCCCGGCGATCAACTACTACCTGATCTCGACCTGGCCGCACGAGGCCACGGACGATCCGCAGAGCCGCTTCGTCAACGAGCGCAGCCACGCCAACATCCAGAAGGACGGCACCTACTCGGTGGTACCGCGCATGTGGGGCGGACTGACCACGCCGGACGAGCTGCGTGCCATCGCCAACGTTGCCGAGAAGTACCAGATCCCCACCGTCAAGGTCACCGGCGGTCAACGCATCGACCTGCTCGGCGCCAAGAAGGCCGACCTGCCGCTGATCTGGCACGACCTGGGCGAGGCCGGCATGGTCTCCGGCCACGCCTACGGCAAGAGCCTGCGCACGGTGAAGACCTGCGTCGGTTCAGAGCACTGCCGCTTCGGCACGCAGAAGTCCATGGACATGGGTGTGAAGCTGGAGAAGATGCTGTTCGGCATGTGGTCGCCGCACAAGGTCAAGCTGGCCGTGTCGGGCTGCCCGCGCAACTGCGCCGAATCGGGCATCAAGGACGTCGGCGTGATCGGCGTCGATTCCGGCTACGAGTTGTACGTGGCCGGCAACGGAGGCATCAAGACCGAAGTCGCGCAGTTCCTGTGCAAGGTCTCGAGCGACGAGGAAGTCATGGAGTACGGTGGCGCCTTCCTGCAGCTCTACCGCGAGGAAGGCTACTACCTGGAGCGCACCTGCCACTACGTCGAGCGCGTCGGCATGGAGCACGTCAAGAAGTTCGTGCTCGATGACGCCGACAACCGCAAGGCGCTGTACGAGCGATTGCTCTACGC
>JAJLLM010000096.1:0-7715 GCA_033837965.1 Pseudazoarcus pumilus | reverse complement strand
CGCAAGGCGCGTCTGAGCGGGTACGGGCTGGAGGCGCTGGGCATTCCGGCCACGCGCACCATCCACACCAACGAGTATCTGGAAACCCTCTACCCCAACATCTACGCCGTCGGCGACGTCGCCGGCCCCTACCAGTTCACCCATACCGCCGCGCACATGGCGTGGTACGCCGCGGTCAACGGCTTGTTCGGGGACTTCAAGCGTTTTGCCATCGACTGGTCGGTGGTGCCGCACGTGACCTTCGTCGACCCGGAGGTAGCGCGCGTCGGCTTGAACGAGGCGGAGGCACGCGAGCAGGGCATTGCCTTCGAGGTCACGCGCTACGGGCTGGACGATCTCGACCGCGCCATCACCGACGGCGCAGACCACGGCTTCGTCAAGGTGCTCACGGCGCAGGGCTCGGACCGCATTCTCGGCGTCACCATCGTCGGCGAGCATGCCGGCGAACTGCTCGCCGAGTACGTGCTGGCGATGAAGCACCGCCTGGGCCTGAACAAGCTGCTCGGCACCATCCACGCCTACCCGACCATGGCCGAGGCCAACAAGTACGTGGCCGGCGAATGGAAGCGCGCGCATGCGCCGCAGCGCGTGCTCGGCTGGCTGGCGCGCTACCACCGCTGGCGCCTCGGCCCGGCCGAGGCCGCACCGCACGCGGAGCAGCGCATCGAACCGCGCGGCTGAAGCATGCGGCTGTCCGTCGTCATTCCGGTGCTCAACGAGGCCGCGCGCCTGCCCGACCTACTCGCACGGCTCGCACAGCTCGATGCGCAAATCATCGTCGTGGACGGCGGCAGCCGCGACGGCTCGGCGGATCTGTCCCGCGCGGCGGGCGTCACGGTGATCGACTCTGCGCCCGGCCGCGCCCGCCAGATGAATGCCGGCGCGGCTGTCGCACAGGGTGAGGTCCTGCTGTTCCTGCACGCCGACACGCAACTGCCAGCGCAAGCGGATCAACTCATCCTCGACGCGCTGGCCGCCGGCCGGGCGTGGGGTCGCTTCGACGTGATCATCGACGGCCGCCCGTTCATGCTGCGTGTGATCGCCGCACTGATGAACCTGCGCTCGCGACTGAGCGGCATCGCCACCGGCGATCAGGCCATCTTCGTCACGCGCACCGCCTTCAAGGCCGTCGGCGACTTTCCCGAGCAGCCGCTGATGGAGGACATCGAACTCTCGGTGCGTCTCAAGCGGCTCTCCCCACCCGCCTGTCTGCGCCCGCCGGTGCGCACCTCCGGCCGCCGCTGGGAGCAATACGGCGTGTGGCGCACCATCACGCTGATGTGGCGACTGCGCTGGGACTACTGGCGCGGCGTGCCGGCCGCGCAACTGGCAGAGCGCTACCGTTGAGCACGCACATCATCGTCTTCGCCAAGGCGCCACAAGCCGGTCGCGTGAAGACGCGCCTCATCCCGGCCCTGGGCCCAGAAGGCGCCGCCCAGCTTGCGCGAGAGATGCTCGAGCGCACCCTGTCGGCCGCCCTCGCTGCCGGCTGCGGCACGGTCGAACTGTGCGCCGACCCGCCGCCGCAGGATGCAGCGTGGTCCGCCATCGCGCTGCCGGCCGGGCTCCAACTCGCTGCGCAGGGCGAGGGCGACCTCGGCCAGCGCATGTCGCGAGCCGCGCAGCGCGCGCTGCGCCACGCCCAGCGCGTAGTGCTGATCGGCACCGACTGCGTGGAGATGAGCCCGAGCCTGCTGCGCGCAGCCGCGGAGGCGCTCGACCAGGCCGACGTCTTCATGCACCCGACCGCCGACGGCGGCTATGCCCTGCTGGGCCTGAAGCGCTTCGATCCCGCGCTGTTCACCGGCATCGCCTGGAGCACGGCGACGGTCGCGCAAGACACCCGTGCGCGCTGCGTTGCGCTGGGTTGGACGCTGCTCGAAGGTGCTAGTCTTCACGATATCGACGAACCCGCCGATCTCGCGCTGTGGCCCGCCCGGCCCTGACGCAGCCGCTTACAAAGGCGTGCATGGCGCGACTGGCCGACCTTCCAGCCAGACTGCACAATTCCGGCGTGACTCACCACCCAAGGAGCCGAACATGAAGAAGAACCTGAGTCTGATCTCGCTTGCCGCCGTGCTGGTCATCGCCGGCTGCCAGAGCAACCCCTACACCGGAGAAAACCGCAAGACCGCGACCGGCGCCACCATCGGCGCGGGCGCCGGCGCCATCCTGGGTATCGGCGTATCGGGCAGCAGCGACCGCGGCAAGGGCGCGCTGATCGGCGCGGCCGTCGGTGCCACCGTGGGCGGCCTGATCGGTCGCCAGATGGACAAGCAGGAAGCCGAATTGCGCCGCGACATGCAGGGCACCGGCGTGGACGTGGTGCGCGAGGGTGACACCATCCGCCTGCAGGCCCCCGACAACATCACCTTCGACACCAACCGTGCCGACGTGAAACCGCAGTTCCGACCGGTGCTGGACCAGATCGCCGCCAGCATCCGCCAGTACCCCGGCACGGTCGTGCGCGTGGAAGGCCACACGGACTCCACCGGCTCGGCCGCCTACAACCAGACCCTGTCCGAGAACCGCGCCAAGAGCGTGGCGAGCTACCTGATCGGTCGCGGCACCGAGGCCAACCGCATTCAGGCCATGGGCTACGGTTTCAGCCGCCCGGTGGCCGACAACGCCACGGCCGCCGGCCGCGCGCTCAACCGCCGCGTTGAAGTGCTGATCATTCCGCAGGCGCAGTAAGCGCCGTCCCGACCACGGGCGACACGCGATAGATGTGCACCACGGCCTCGTCGCGTGAGCCCGGCGGCCACTGGAACACTTCCTCCACCACCCGACCCGGCGCCTCCAGCGCCGGGTCCTGCCGGCTCTTGTAGCCGAGCGCCACCAGCACGGCGCCGTCGGCCCGCTCAAGCAGCTGTTCGATCTCGCGCGGAGACCTCCACTGCCGAACCGTGCCCAGATACATCTGGAACGTGACCGGCGTGCCGTAGTGCTCCAGCGCATGCGCATCCAGCCCGCTGGCTCCAAAGGCCGCAGCCGCCTCGCGGATGGTTTCCGACACATCGGTATTCTCGGCCCGCCCGCCCCAGGTAACGTGGTACTGCGCAAACAAGCCGCCCAGCAATAGCAGCAGGACGGCAGCAGCCGCGACGCTGAAACGCTGCAGCCCCATGCGCCCCGCCAGGCGGGCCATCTCGCGGCCGGCGAGCAGCGCACAGGCCGGCCACAGCGGCAACAGCAGATCGGGCCGGTGGTGCGCGGCAAGCGAGAAGATCAGCAGACCGGTCAGCACCCAGCAGGTCAGAAAGCGCTCGAAGCGACGCTCCACCACATCCTCTGCAGGACGCCGGAACACCCGCCACAGCGCATAGAAGAAGAACAACGAAAACGGCAGGAAGCGCGCCAGCAGATACAGCGTCGGCTTGACCAGGTTCTCGCCGGGGTCGCTGCTGCTGGGCCGGGCGGTGCCGGTGGCATGCCCGACCAGTTCCTGCAGGAACATCTTGTCGATGAGGTCCTGCCCCTGCTCCAGCCATGCTGCCAGGAACCAGCCCAGCGTGATGCCGAAGAAAGCCAGCAGGCCCGGCACATGCGAGCCACGCGGCCGTGGTGTCGCGGGATCGGCGCGCCTTTCCCAGAACACCGCCAGCAGCCCCGCAGCAGCCAGCACCAGGGCCAGCGGCCCCTTGGTCAAGGTGGCCAGCGCGCCGGCAAGCCAGAACAGGCTCCAGCCACGCCAGGAACCGTCACGCTGCTCCCATACACGCCATGCCGCCAGCGCCGCAATCGTGATCAGCAAGGTGAACAAGGCATCCGAGCGCACCAGCGTAATGTGCTTGGAAACCAGCGGCGCCATGATCATGGCCAGCCCGGCCAGCCCGCCGGCGAGCAGACCGAAACGCCGACGCCCCGCCTCGAATACCAGCAGCACGAGCGCCAGCATGGCGAGCAAGGAGGGCAGGCTCATGGCCAGCCGGTCGACGCCAAACATGGAAGCAAACGGAACGATGGTCCAGGTGTGCAACGGCGGCTTGGAGAGGATGCGGCCCTGGATGTCATGCTGCGTGAGCCAGCTGCCGCTGCCCCACATCAGGTCCATGACGTAGCCGACATTGCGGTGCTGGGCGTAGCCTTCCAGGTCACTCGGGCCGGTGATGCGGATCAGGAAAACCACCAGCACCAGACCGCACAGCAATACTCCCCATCCGCCACGCGAACGCAACCAGCCCGTCATGCCCACCTCACGCCCCTCGCGTGCGGCGACGCCACAGCGAATATGCAAGAAACACCAGGGCGATCACCCCGGCGGCCACCAGTTGTACGGCGCCCTCCAGCGCCACATCGTCGGACACGCCACTGCCCAGCAATACCGCCACCACGCCCTGCGGCAGGAAGCCGATCAGGGTGCCCCACACAAAGGCGCGATTGCCTACGGTGCTCAGCGCCAGGGCAATATTGATGACCACGTTGCTGACCGGCAGGCAGCGCACCAGGGCGACCGACAGCACGGTCGGCTGCACCGCCACGATGCGGGCGAACAAGGGGCGGTGGCCGAAGCGCCGGATGAGCCAGTCGCGTCCACCCCAGCGCGCAACGCGAAACACCAGGAAGGAGGCGATCAGACTGGCCAGCAGCGACAGGCCCAGCCCGCCCCAGAAGCCGAAGGCAAACCCCCCGAGAGCGTAGAAGATCAGGCGCGGTGTGCCGGCCGCCATCAGCACGACGGTGATGCCGACAAACCACAGCGCAGCCTCGAAATCTCCCGCCTCCATCAGCCCACGCATCGCGGGTCCGTCGCGCAGTCGCTCGCCCGCAGCGGTGAAATGCAGCAGTGCAAACAGCAGCATTGCAATGCCGAGCAGGATCAGCAGCTTGCGCGAACCACGACCGGCCGCCTGCCCGACTTCCTCGGCTACGCGTGGATCGGCCTCGGCATCCAGCGCAGCATGCAGTTCGCGATTCATTGCGGACGGTCTCCGGCGGTGCGCTCTGCCGGGACGGCGCGGCGCAGATACCAGCGCACGCCGAAACAGTCGCGGATGCCGCGCCACAGACGATTAGCCACGCCGTACTTGGACACCCCTGCACGACGTTCGCGATGATTGACCGCATGCTCGACCACGCTGAAACCCTGCGCCCGCAGCAGGGTCGGCAGAAAGCGATGCATGCCGTTGAACACCGGTACTTCGCGCAGCGCAGCGCGTCGCACGACGCGCACGCCACAGCCGCTGTCGGTGACGCGATCTCCGGTGATCCAGTTGCGGAAACCGTTGGCCACGCGAGACGAGACGCGGCGCACGAAATTGTCCTGACGCCGGCGGCGCACACCGGTAACACAGTCGGCTCCCTCGGCCAGCGCGCGCGCGAGCATGGCGGGAAGGTCGGCCGGATCGTTCTGTCCATCACCGTCCAGCGTGGCCACCCACTCGCCGCGCGCGGCATGGAAGCCGCTCGCCACGGCGGCACTCTGACCACAGTTGAAACGGTGAAAGACGGGCACCAGCTCCGGCCGGGAGAGGCCACGCAGCACATCGGCCGTGCCGTCGGTGCTGGCATCGTCGACAACGATGATCTCGACCCCACCGTCAACCGCCGCCAACGCCGCAAGCACCTCAGCGACCAGCGGCGTAACGTTTTCAGCCTCGTTGAAGGCCGGAATCACGACGGACAGTAGAGGAAGCCTGAACATCACGCCCCTTCGGGAAAAATCACGCACCGAGCCGCCCGGAATATGCCATTCGGATCAATTCTTGAGCCGTGGAAAACACGGATGCGCGATTGTCGCCGCTGCACAATCAATCAAACGTCAATATGTATCAGTATTATACGGAGCAGGTCCCGCACCGGCCCGCCCCCATGCAGCAGAGGAAGCCCGATCCCCCATGCCCGTGCCTTTTGAACAACACCCGCTCCGCCTCAGCCTCAACGACGAAGTGCATGCCCGCCCGCCGGTCCCCCTGCACTCGCCCGAAGCCGTCACCTACCTGGCCTTTCTGCACCACGACGGCAGCGCTGCACGCGAGGCACGCCACCTCGCGGCGCTGACCGCCAGCCTGGGCCTGCCCGAGCCGGCCACCGATTCCGGCCACGTCTTCATCGACGCCGGGGCGTTCCGCTTCAAGTGGGAGCGTCACAATGAGTTCTCCAGCTACACCTTCTTCCGCAAGGCCGAGGCCGGCAGCGACGTCGCCGATGACCACGCGCTGCAGGCCGTGCCGGAAGAGTGGCGCCGCGACATCCCCGGCCAACTGGTGGTGGCGACGCACGTGCTGGTGCGGCCGCGCAACGAAGTCGATCCCGAAGCACTGGTGACCCAGCACTTGGCCGGCACCACGCAGATGGTGGTGTCGAAGATTTCCCACGGCGCCGGCTGGGTGTTCACCGACTTCCGCATCACCGACGGTTTCTCGCGCTTTCTCGTGGTGAATGACTCACTGACGCCGCGCCAGGCTGGCCGCACCGTGCAGCGCCTGACCGAGATCGAGACTTATCGCGTCATCTCCCTGCTGGCCTTTCCGGTCGCCAAACAGGTCGCCCGCCTGCTCTCGCGGGCCGAGGACGAACTGGCCGATCTGGTGCTGCGCATGGGCCGCACCGAGACGGCCGAGGGCGAACAGCGCGTGCTCGGCCGACTCACCCGGCTCGCGGCAGACGTGGAGCAGTCGGTGGCCACCCACACCTACCGCTTCGGGGCTGCGGCTGCGTACTGGGGGCTGGTACGGGCGCGCATCGAGGAACTGCGCGAAATCCGCGTCACCGGCTTCCCCACCCTGCGCGAGTTCATGGAGCGGCGCCTGCAGCCGGCGATGGACACCTGCGCCAGCATCGCGCAACGCCAGGAAGACCTGTCCGGCCGCATCGCGCGCAACTCCCTGCTGCTGCGCACCCGCGTGGAGGTCGAACTGGAGCGCCAGAACCAGCAAATCCTCGAACAGATGAACCGCCGCGCCAAGCTGCAGTTGCGGCTGCAGGAGACCGTCGAGGGCCTGTCGGTGGTGGCCATCACCTATTACGGCTCGCAGCTCGTGAATTATCTCGCCAAGGGCCTGCAGGCGCAGATCGCACCAATAACGCCCGAGGGCGCCACGGCGGTGGCGATCCCGGTCATCGCCGGGCTGGTCTTCCTGGGCCTGCGGAACATGCGCAAACGAGTTGCCGCGGAGACCGGCGCGGGGCGCGTATAATTCGCGCTTTTCGCCCCAACCGGAGTCCTGTGCCGTGGCCACCCCGATGTTCAATTCGTCGATCACCAGCCTGCCCCTGATCGGGCGCGGCAAGGTTCGCGACATCTATGCCGTCGGCGACGACAAGTTGCTGATCGTCACGACCGACCGTCTGTCGGCCTTCGACGTGGTGCTGCCCGATCCGATCACGGACAAGGGGCGCGTCCTCACCGCCATGGCCTGCTTCTGGTTCGAGAAGCTCAAGCACATCCTGCCCAACCAGCTGACCGGCATCGACCCCGAGACGGTGGTCGCCGAGAACGAGCGAGAGCAGGTGCGCGGCCGCGCGCTGGTCGTCAAGCGCCTGACGCCGCTGCCGATCGAGGCGGTGGTGCGCGGCTACCTGATCGGCTCGGGCTGGACCGATTACAAGAACACCGGCGCGGTCTGCGGCATTGCCCTGCCACCAGGTCTGAAGCAGGCCACGCAACTGCCGATCCCGCTGTTCACGCCGGCCACCAAAGCCGAGGTCGGTGACCACGACGAAAACATCTCCTTCGATCAGGCCTGCGCTGCCACCGACAAGGCGCTGGCAGC
>JAJLLM010000095.1:0-7355 GCA_033837965.1 Pseudazoarcus pumilus | reverse complement strand
GGATCGGCTGACCCAGCCCGACTGCGCCAACGGCTACATGTTCGACGGTTTCCCGCGCACGCTGCCGCAGGCCGACGCCATGAAGGACGCCAGGGTGGCGCTGGACTTCGTGCTGGTCATCGAAGTGGATGACGCCGAGATTGTCGAGCGCATGAGCGGCCGCCGCGTGCACCCGGCCTCGGGTCGCACCTACCACGTCAAGTACAACCCGCCCAAGGTCGCCGGTAAGGATGACCTGACCGGCGAAGACCTGATCCAGCGCGACGACGACCGCGAAGAGACGGTGAAGAAGCGCCTTGAGGTGTATCACGCCCAGACCAAGCCGCTGGTCGAGTACTACAGCCAGTGGGAAGCTTCCGGTGATGCCGCTGCGCCCAAGGTGCGCAAGATCGCCGGTATCGGGGCGGTGGACGAGATCACCCGGCGCGCGTTCGAAGCGCTGAAGTAAGGTGTTTGTGCGGATCGTCTCCCGATCCGCACACGACTGCAGCTACCCATCGGCAGGGCGTTTCCGCCCTGCCGTTTTCTTGACGGCAATGCGATGAAGAATTTGCTGTACGCGCAGTCCGGCGGTGTCACCGCCGTCATCAACGCCAGCGCGGCCGGTGTCATCGAGGCCGCCCGCGCCAGCGGGCAGGTCGGCCGTGTGCTGGCCGGCCGGCATGGTCTGGTCGGTGTGCTGGACGAGGCGCTCTTCGACACCTCGGCTCTTTCCACCAAGGAAGTCGAACGCCTTGCCCGCACGCCCGGTGGGGCCTTCGGCTCGTGCCGCTTCGATCTGCCGGAACCGGAGGCCGACGCGACGCACTACGACCGCCTGTTCGCGGTGCTCGCGGCGCACGACATCGGCTATCTGCTCTACAACGGCGGTAACGGCTCCATGCACACCGTCGCCCAGATGTCGCGCGAGGCTGCGCGACGCGGCTTCCCGCTGGTGACTGTCGGTGTGCCGAAAACGGTCGACAACGACATCGAAGAGACCGACTGCTGCCCGGGTTTCGGTTCGGCCGCCAAGTACGTCGCAACGTCCATGCTCGAAGCCGGCATGGACCTGCGTGCGATGGCGAGCCGCGTGGGTCGTGCCTTCGTGCTGGAAGTCATGGGCCGTAATGCCGGCTGGCTGGCGGCCGCCACGGCGCTGGCGCGGCGCGGTGAGGACGACCCGCCGCACATCATCCTGCTGCCCGAGGTGCCGGTAGACCGTGCCCGTTTCCTGGCCGAGGTCGAGCGCACCGTGGCGCGCATCGGCTATTGCGCGGTGACGGTGTCCGAAGGCGTGTCGTGGGCCGACGGCACGCGCGTGATGGAGCAGAACGTCGACGCCAGGGGCTATGTGCAGCTCGGCGGAGCGGGGCAGACCATCGCCCGGCTGATCAGCGCCGAGTTCGGCTACAAGCACCACTGGGCGATTCCCGACTACCTGCAGCGCGCGGCCGGGCATCTGGTGTCGGCCACCGATGCGGCGCAGGCGCGTGCGGTCGGCGTGGCAGCGGTGGAATACGCGCTGGCCGGGCGCGACGGCATGATGCCGGCCATCCGGCGGCTGTCCGATGCGCCGTATCGCTGGGACATCGTGCCGGTGTCGGCGGATGCGGTCGGCAACCGCGAGCGGCTGGTGCCGGCGCACTTCATCCGTGAAGACGGCCTGCACGTCACGCCGGCAGCGCTGGACTACCTGCGCCCGCTGGTCGAGGGCGAAGTGGCGGTGGCCTTCGAGGGCGGCGTGCCGGACTGGCGTGGCTTCGACCTGCCGCTGGTCGCGCCGAAACTTCAGAAGCCGTAACGCAGGCTGACGCCGGCAAACCAGCTGCGGGTGGGGCCGGGTTCGTAGTAGCGTCCCTGCGCCTGACCCACGATCACCGACGACACGTATTCGCGGTCGAACACGTTGTCGAGCCGCAGCATCTGCTCGAATACCCACGGCCCGCGCCGCTGCTCGGCGGCCAGCGCGAGGTTGAGCAGGGTGTGGGCCGGCGCGCGGCGGGCGCTGTCGCCGTCATTCACCGTCATGTCGCCGCGATGCAGCGCCTCGGCCGACAGCGTCAGGCCGCGCACCGCCTCCCACGCCAGTTCCGCCGAGGCGTTCAGGCGCGGCACGCCGGGCAGGCGATTGCCGGCCGCTACGGTTCCGCCGCCGCCCGTGAAGCCGGACGCATATTCGGCCTCCATCCAGGTCAGCGCGCCGCGCAGCGTCAGCGTGGGCGTGAGTTCCGATTCCAGGGCCAGTTCCAGCCCGTGGCGGCGCGTGCGCGCGGCGTTGGCGTAGCTGGTGCGCCCGCCCGAGGATTGCGCGACGACGATCTCGTTCTTCGTGCGTACCGCGAACAGCGCGGCATTGAGTCGTGTGTTGGCACCGACAAAGGCCTTGGCGCCGATCTCGAATTGCCGGCTGGTGGCCGGGAGCAGATCGAAGTTGAAGCCGCCGCCGGCGCCGGAGTAGGACAGCTCGCCCAGTGTCGGCGTCTCGAATCCGGTGCCGAGGCTGGCATACAGGTTGAGCGTCGGATGCGCCTTCCACAGCATGGCGGCGGCCGGGGTGGCGCGGCGGTAGGTGACGCCGCCGGAGTCGTCGCCGTTGGCGCCGACGATGTAATCGTCCTCGACGCGGAACTTCACCGTGCTGTGGCGCAGGCCGGCCGACCATTGCCAGTCGCCGCGCTCCCACACCGCCTGCACATAGGGCGCGGTGGAGGTGACGAGGTTGCGCTCGTCACGCCGCAGCGCGCCGCGCACGCCCGTCGTGCCGCCGACGAAGTTCTCGTAGCCGCGCCGCTCATCGACCGAGCGTTCGATATCGAGCCCGGTCGAGACGGTCAGCGTGCCGCCGGCCAGATCCGTTGCACGGCTCCAGCGCGCGCCCAGACCGTGGAAGTCGCGGTCGAAATCCACCACGCCGCCGGCGCTTCCCTCGGCCGCCTGTGCCGCCACCGGGATGGACAGGAACTGCACCACTGCGCGCCGCCCGGCCCAGCCCTGCAACGTCAGGCGGCCGGCGCCGAGGTCCTGCTCGAAGCGCAGGCTGGCCTGCGTGTGATCGATGGATTTGCGCGTGCGGAAGTCGCGCGCCGGGTCTTCCACCGCACGCGGGTCGCGGCGAAAGGTGTCCCAGCTCAGGCCTTGCGGGTCTTCGGTGAAGGGCTGGTCGAGATGGCTCGCGATCAGTGTCACGCGACGGTCGGGTGTGTTGCTGAAGTCCAGCCGCGCAAAGGCCTGGTCGCGGCGCACGGCGCTGTAGCGGCGGAAACCGTCGGATTCGAAGCGCGAGGTGTTGGCGCGCCAGGCGAAGCCGTCGCGCTCCCCGTCCGCGCTCAGGCGCGTGCGCGTGGTGCCCCAGCTGCCGGCCGTGAAGCCGCCGCCGAGCGAGGGCGAGCCGTCGCCGGGGGCGGAAAAGAGCTGCACCACGCCGCCCGAATGATTGCCGTACAGCGTCGCGAAGGGGCCGCGCAACACTTCGATGCGTTCGGCACTGTCGAGATCGAAGGTGGCGAGCTGGCCCTGTCCGTCCGGCGTGCCAGCCGGCACGCCGTCGGTCACCAGCCGCACGCCGCGCACGCCGAAGGCCGAGCGCGCGCCGAAGCCGCGGATGGACAGTTGCAGGTCCTACGCGTAGTTGTGGCGATTGGCGACATTCACGCCGGGCACGCCGGACAGCAGTTCGGAAGCGTCGATGCCGGGTCGGCTGCGGAGCGCGGGCTGGACCTCGATGCGGTCGATGGCGAGCGGGGTGTCGAAGCGGTCCTGCTCAGCCGGAGCGCCGGTGACGACGACTTCCGGCAATCGCGTCTCGTCCGCTAGTACGGCGTGACAGGCGAACAGGGCGGGGAGCAGGAGGCAGCGGTGGCGATGCATTCGGGCGGCGGTTCGTCGGGACTGCCGATGGACCGCCGCCGCGCGCCTCAGTTCTCGTCCGGCAGGTGGTAAGCCTGTTCGCGGTACAGCCAGGACGGCAGCAGGGAGTGGGCCAGGGCGCGGCGCGCGCGCGGGTCGTCCGCGGAAAGTGTGCGGTCTTCGCCGAGTTGCTTGGCGGTCGGATCATAGGTGGCCAGCACCGGCTCCTTCGCCGCGCGCAGCACGACCAGATCGTGGCCTTCCATGAAGCCGTAGTTCTGCTCGTACTGCATCATGGCGCGGCCCGGGTGGCCGGGCGGTTCGGCGGACAGGTCGCGGCCGATCATCGGCGTCTCGGCAGCAACGCCCATCAGCGACAGCACGGTAGGGCCCAGGTCGATCTGGCTGGCGACCGTGCGGATGCGGCGCGGCGCTATGTCGGCGCCCAGGATCAGCCCCGGAATATGGAAGCGCTCGACCGGAATCAGCGTGTTGCCGCGCACGCGGATGTCGTGATCGGCCACCACCAGGAACAGCGTGTCCTGCCAGTAGGGGCTGGCCTTGGCCTGCTCGAAGAAGCGGCCCATGGCCCAGTCGGCGTATTTGACGGCGTTGTTGTCGGTGGCCTTGTCGGCATCGAAAAGCTCGATGCGTCCGTCGGGAAACTCGAAGGGCGAGTGGTTGGACGAGGTGAATACCAGCCCGAAGAAGGGTTTGCCTTTGCCGTGGTGTTTGCTGAAACGCTCGTGCGCCTTGTTGAACAGGTCCTCGTCGGATGCGCCCCAGCTGCCCATGAACACCGGGTTCACGTAGTCGTTCTGGTCGACCATCGAGACGAAGCCGTTGCCCTTGAAGAAGCTGCGCATGTTGTCGAAATGCGATTCGCCACCATAGATGAACTCGGTGTGAAAGCCCTCGCGGCGCAGCGTCTCGGCCAGCGTGTAGAAGCCCTGCTGGGCCAGCGACAGCTTGACCACGGCCTGTGCCGGCGTGGGCAGGAAGCCGGTGGTGACGCCCTCGATGCCGCGGATCGAACGCGTGCCGGTGGCGTACAGCTGTTCGAACCACCAGCCTTCTTGCTTGAGCTTTTCCAGCTCCGGTGTGACCGGCACGCCACCGAGCGACTCCACGAAGGTCGCTCCCAGACTCTCCTGCAGCACGATCACGAGATTGAGCGGCTTTTCGCGTTTGCGCGTCGGCGTCAGGCGGTTGAGCGTGGGGATGTCGTCGGACAGCCACTGGCGCGGCGGGCCGCCGAAGTTGTCGGCGGCGGCGCGGACTTCGGCGAGGATGTCGGCCTCCGGCAGCTTGCCGTAGATCTCGCTGGAGATGGCCTCGTCCTTCATGCGGTAGGCCTCGTAGGTCACCGACCAGGCTGAGTTGAGGATCAGGCTGTTGACCAGGGTGTCGGGCGTGAGCGCGAACAGCGCCGGGTTGGCCGGGCGGTGGTCGAGCGTGGAGCGCACGCCGAAGGCCACGATCAGCACGGCCAGCGGCCAGCTCGCCAGCACCGCCCACCACGGCCAGCGCGCCGGCTGTTGCCGCCACGGCGTGAGCAGGCGTGCGGCCAGCCAGGCGCACAGCGCGGTGACTAGCACACCGGCCACGACCTCAAGCTTGTAGCCGCCCCACAGCATGGCGAACACCTCGCGCGGGTACTTGAGGTATTCGATGAAGAAGCGGTTGGGGCGCACGCCGTATTCGAGCAGGAACGGCGGGCTGGCCATCTCCAGGAAGGTCAGCACCGCAATGCTGCCGATCACCCACGCGCGGGTGAAGGCCTGCCAGGCCGGCCACATCCGTCGCAGGCAGAACAGCGGCAGCAGCGCCACCGGGATGAAGGCCAGCAGGCTGAGCTGGATGAGGTCTACGCGCACACCCTGGAGCAGCATGGTGGCCCAGATGCCGGCATCGGCCACGCGGTCGGACTGCCACAGCATCAGCGCGACGCGGGCGGTGGACAGCAGGAGCAGCCCCATTGCGTACAGCGCCAGCAGGGGCGCATAGGGCCCGGCCCAGGCGATCAAGCGCCAGGGCCGGGCGGCGGGGCGGAGCGAGGCCTCAGTAGCGAAAGTGGCCGCATTGCCGCTCATGCCGCCGCCTTGCGCAGCACGTAGGTGCGCCACATGGCGTAGCGCGGCAGGAAGTCCAGCCGTGCGACGACATCAAGGCCGCAGGAGCGGAACTCCGCTTCGGCGACGTCTGCCGGGATGACAAAGCGGTTCTGGTAGCCGCTTTTGCCTTTGCGCAGGCGCTGCGTTTCGAGCTGGCGACGCCGCCAGGCCTTGAGGTTGCCATCCACCCACATCGACAGGATTACGCTATCGCGCGTGACGCGATGCATCTCGCGCAGCATCTGCTGGCGATGTTCGGTCTCGCCGATGTGATGGATCAGGCGCATGCAGAACACGCTGTCCACCGATGCGTCGGGCAGGTCGATGGCGAAGGCCGAGGTCTGCATGGTCTGCACGCGCTCGACGATTCCGGGCGCCTGCATGCTGCGTGCGACGGCGAGCATGTCGGCCGAGTTGTCTGCGCCGATGATCACCCGCGCCGGGTGCTCGGCCAGTACCGGCCAGAAACGGCCGGCGCCGCAGGGCAGGTCGAGTACCAGCTCCGGTTGCCCGGCAATCGCCAGTGCGCGGCGCGCGATCTGCATGTCACGCCAGTTCGACAGACGCCGGAACAGGCCGTCCTGGTGCTTGCGGAAGTAGTTCAGGGCGTGCGCGCGGTCGTACTTGCCCGAGAACGGCAGGCTCACGCTGGAAGGGCTGTTCGACATCCGTATATCCCTGCAATTTCAACGCGCCCAGCGTAGTCAGGGGGGCGTCAAGCGGTCGTCGAAGCGAGGTCAAGAATTCGTCAATGCGGCATGTTCCGCGCGCGGCGCGGGTTTGGCCCTGAGCCGGTGAGCGCTTACCATGGGCCGGGTTGCCAAGGGGGAGGCTCCCCGGAGAAGGAGAATGGACACTCGCGAATCAGGTCGGACGCTGCTGTCGAACTCGACCCTGCTGGCGCCGGTTTTCGTGCCGGCGGTGGTGGTGGCGGCGCTGCTGGTGATCGGCACCATGAGCAATCCGGAGCTGGCAGGGGAGGCCTTCAGCGCCACCCTGGCGTGGATCACGCGGACCTTCGGCTGGTTCTACATGCTGGCGGTGGCGCTGTTCCTGATGTTCATCGTCGGCGTGGCGGTGTCGAAGTGGGGCAACACGCGGCTGGGTCCGGATCATGGCGAGCCGCAATACAGCTTTCCGGCGTGGTTTGCGATGCTGTTCTCGGCCGGTTATGGCATTGCGCTGCTGTTCTTCGGCGTGGCCGAGCCGGTGCTGCATTACGCCTCGCCGCCGGTCGGTGCGGCGCAGACCATCGACGCGGCCAAGCAGGCGATGCAGATCGCCTTCTTCCACTGGGGTTTCCACATCTGGGCGATCTACGGCCTGACCGGGCTGGTGCTGGCCTATTTCGCCTTCCGCCACGGCCTGCCGCTGTCGATGCGCTCGGCGCTGTATCCGCTCATCGGCGAGCGC
>JAJLLM010000094.1:0-38632 GCA_033837965.1 Pseudazoarcus pumilus | reverse complement strand
ACCGAGGCTGGACTGGTGGCTACCCACCATGTTGGAGAACGCCGTGGCGTGGTTGTCGCCTGACTTGTTGCCGTGCGCGACATAGTCGGCCAGCAACAATTCGCGCTGCGCGAGGTCGAAGATCCACAGACGACGCTCGGAAGAAGGCAGCGAGTAATCGATGACCGCCAGGCGCCGGGCCGGCTCGGCCCCGTGACGGACCGCGCACTGCATGGCCGACACGGCATGCTGCAGGACCTGACGATCCAGTGCCGGGGCACGTGCGGAGAGGTCTGCGACAATGGCGCCGCTCACCGTCGGCTGAGCCTGCACCTGCGCACACAAGGCAACAATACTCCCTGCTGCCAGCAGCTGCCGGCCGATCCGTCTGAACATGCGCCCGTTTCTCCCTGAGGCTCGGGTCCTGGGCAGACCCGTCACAGGACCCGTCGGGCAGAAGTGCCAGCGGATCGCAGGCGAGAGGATGGCGACAAGTCCACCGCAATTCAAGCCCGGGAAGACCCTGATTTGGAACAACTCTTTAGTCCACTGCTGCGCGCCACCCTGCTCGTGGGCCTGGCCTTCCTGCTGTGGTCCGCGCCCGTAGCCGCTTCCGGACGTTTCGAGGAAGCGCGGGAGGAATTTCACGCGCGCACCGCACAGCAAGCAGTGTGGTCGGCACCGGGCCGGCTCAGCGCACTGCTGAGCGCACTCGAGGATCTGCGCGAGGACGGCCTCGACCCCGCCGACTACGGATTTTCCGTGCGGCGCAGCGACAGCACAGCCTGCATCGAGAGCATCGCCACCGCCGCCTACCTACGCGCGCTCGATGATCTGGCCCATGGCCGGCTGCAGCAGGCCGATGTCGAACCGCTGTGGCGCGCGGATGGTACCGCTGCGGGCATTTCGGCCACACGGCTGGCGCAGCATGCCGCGGACGGGCTGGATGACATTCCCGCCGCATTCGCCGCCCTGCGCCCGGCCCTGCCGGTGTATGACGCGCTGCGTCAGCACCTCGCGGCGCTGCACGCCGAGTCCGGCACGCCGGAGCCCACCAGGTTGCCCGACGGCATCACGCTGCGTACAGGCGCGCGCCATCCCGCGGTCGAGCTGCTGCGCGCACGTCTGGAACGCCACGGCTACCGCAGCGAACTGCCCGACGGGGGCGATTTCTTCGATATCGGCCTGACCGATGCCCTGCTCCGCTTCCAGCGCGACCACGGCCTGCAGCCCGATGGCGTGCTGGGCCGTGCCACGCGCGGCATGCTCAACCTCGACCTGGCACAGCGCATCGGCCGCACCCGCGCCAACCTCGAGCGCTGGCGCTGGCTGACGGCCGAACTGCGGCCCACGCAGGTACGCGTGGACGTCGCCGGCGCGGAGCTGCGCTACCTGCGCGACGGCGAGCTGCGCTGGGCAGCGCGCGTGCAGGTCGGCCGCAACGAACGTGCCACGCCGCTGCTGCATTCGCGCATCAGCTACGTCACGCTGAACCCGCCGTGGGTGGTGCCGCCCACCATCCTGCGGGAAGACAAGCTGCCGGCCATTCGCGCCAATCCGCAGGTACTCGAGCAGAACCGGCTGCGCGTGTTCGACCGACACGGCGCCGAGCTGGACCCGGCCGGCATCGACTGGAGCTCCCCCGGGCCGATCACGCTACGGCAGGACCCAGGACCGGAAAATGCGCTCGGGCAGGTGGTGCTGCGTTTCGCCAACCCCTTTGCCATCTACCTGCACGACACGCCCAGCCAGATGCAGTTCGCGAGCTGGCGGCGCACCTTCAGTTCGGGCTGCGTGCGCGTCGAACGCGCCTTCGAACTGGCCGAACTGCTGCTCGCCGACGCCTCCGACATCAGCGCCGAGACGGTGGCGACGGAACTGGGCAGCGGCCGGACACGCAACCTGCACCTGCGCACTCCGGTGCCCATCCTGATCGCCTACTGGACAGCGGAAGTCGGCGCAGACGGCGCGCTGCGCTGGCGGCCGGACAGTTACGGCCACGATGCGGCGATTGCCGCGGCGCTGGATCATGCCCCGCCACACCCCTTGCCGCAGTGCGCGAGGTGAGACTTGCAATCGGCGCGTCTGCCCCCACGTGTCGAACAGGCGCACGGTTTGACCCTGCCGCGCGCCTGCCGCACGATGGCGGCCACTGCCTTCCCCCGATCCGGAGCCCCGCATGCAGCACGACCCCCGTTTTCACCACGCCCTGCCCGGCAAACCGCCCGGCCTGCTGACGCGCATCATTGCCGTCATTGCCGCGGTGGGCCTTGCCATCGTCGGGCTGATGTTCTCGGTGGTGGTGTTCGCCATCGCACTGGGCGTCGGCGCGGTGGTGGCAATCTGGCTGTGGTGGAAGATGCGCACGCTGCGCAAGCAGATGGAGCAGGACCCGCGCTTCCAGGAAATGCGTCGCCAGCAGCAACAGCAATCCGGCGAGAGCGACGTGATCGAAGGCGTGGTGATCCGCGAGGTACACGAAGAGCGGCACGAGCGCCGCGACTGAAGCAGGGCTCAGCCGAAGCGGCGCAACTCGAAGACTTCGGCCAGCACACCGTCGAAGCCGGCCTCACGCGCGGCAGCGCGATTGACCTCCAGCACGCGGGTGTCGAAGCCCGCAGCCCGGGTGCGCAGATTGCGCGACTGCTGTGAATCATGCAGGCGCAGCAGGCGCGCCTTCCATTCCGCCTCGTCGGCACCGAACAGCGTGTAGACGTCTTCCCGCATGGCCAGCGTCTTGGCGTCGCGGTTGAGCCAGGCCCATACCGGCAGCCCGTCGCGCGTGGCGATGGTCTCGAACATCGACCAGGTGCGCCGGTGAGCGGTGTTGCTGTCCTCGCCGTGCGGCATGAACACGCAATGCGGTGCGGCATCGGCCAGAAAGCTTGCCACCCGCTCAAGGTTGGCCGCGTCCTCGCGCTGATGGCCACGCGCGTCCTCGTCCAGACGCAGGAACTGCAGATTCTCCGCCGGCAGGCCGAACGCCGCAAAGCTAGCACGCTGCTCGACCTCGCGCACGGCGGCCTTGTCCTGCGCCGACAGGGCACCGCGATAGCCGTCCTCGACGCCGGAGGCACCGGTCGTCAGCACGGCCAGCCGGATCGTCCAGTCAAGACGCGCAAAGTGTTGCAGCGTCACGGCAATGGCGTCGAAGTCGTCCGGGTGCGGCGCCAGCACCGCGAGCCGCCCGCCGGACGGCAAGGCCAGCGCCTCCAGACTCAGCGGCAGGCCTGCCCCGAGTGCACGGTCGAGCGCTTCCATCACCATCGCGCTGCGCTCAGGCCGACTGCTGCCACAGCCCGATGAGGGCGTCGCGGTGGCTGGCCAGTTCGGCAATCGGCACCTCGATCACCGGGCCGCTGATGGTGTGTCCGGCGTAGCTGGCCTTGAGCCGCAGCCCGGCTCCCGGCACCTCCACGGCGACTTCGTGCTGGCCGGGCAGCAGCCGCTTCTGACGGTCGTGCGACTCGATCATCACGCTGCCGTTGGTGAGATTGAGCGTGGCATCCAGCGCACCCGGCTGCTCGGAGGTGAGCACGGCGTGCACCACGCCCGGCACCAGACGGAACTCGTTGGCCAGCGCCAGCGCATGCCGACGCGCGGCCTTGATCTGCTCGTCGTGGCGCTCGGGCAGCTTGCCCGCCACCCGGCCCGCCAGACGGCGTAGTTCGTCATCGGTGAGATGCGGCGCGGCCGCCACCAGCAGTTCGCGGTCGATCTCGGCGGCCGAGGTGTCGACGCTGGCGGCGAGCACGTGGGACTGCTGCACGATGGAGACGCCGACCCGCGCAAGCTGCTTGGCGGCAATCGTGGGCAGACCCTGCAGCACCATCGCGCCGAGTGCATCGCTGAGGGTGCGCTGCAGCGCCTCGGCATCGGCGGCGGCCATCTGGTCGGGAACGGCAAGCTGGAAATCGAAGTTCAGCTGCAGGCGTACAGCGGGCGGTTTCATGTTCGGCGGCTCTCCATGACGCTGCGACTATGCCGCATCCCGGCCATCACGCAAACCCTTTGGCATCGTCCCGGCTGCAGGTGTGGGAGACACACCACGGCATGCCGGATGGAAATGCGCGCTAAGCCGACTTGAGGCAGTTGCGACCGGCCACCTTGGCAAGCCGCAGCGCGGCGTCGGCCCGGCTGATGGTGTCGGACGGCGTCTCGCCCGGGCGATGCTCGGTCAGACCGAGGCTGACCGTGATCGGCACCTGCACGGCGCCGCGCCCGAAGCGGGCCAGCTCGACCGCCACACGCACGCGCTCGCACACCGTCGTGGCCGCAGTCAGCCCTGTTTCGGGCAATACGACGATGAACTCCTCACCGCCCCAGCGGGCAAACACGTCGTAGTCGCGCAGCGCGGCGCGCACGACTTCGGCAACGCTGCACAGCACCTCGTCACCGACATCGTGGCCATGCACGTCGTTGACCTGCTTGAAGTGGTCGATATCGAGTACCGCAAGGGAGAACACCGCATCCACCCGACGTGCGCGCTCGACCTCCTCGCACAGGCGCTCACTCATGTAGCGACGGTTGCCGATGCCGGTAAGTGGATCGCGCAGGGTGAGCGCCTTGAGTTCCTCGTTGAGGTGCAGCAACTGGCTCTGGTAGCGGTCGGAAATGCGCGCGAGCTTTTCCAGCCGCATGATCTGACGGTCATACTCGCGGATGAGGTCGAGGTTCTGCGTGCGCGCGACGTTGTGGTAGCCGTCGGAGATGCGCAGCAGTTTCTCCAGCCGGCCACGCTGTTCCTCGTTCTGTGCGAGCAATTCGCGCAGAACGTAACGCATGGGGTTGTGGGCCTCGGCGGGGTCTTCGAGCAGCGCAAGCGCGCGCGAAACCAGGTCCTGCTCGTCGAGGCTCAGCGGAATCAGAACGTCAGACATGGTCCTGCTCGATGTCGAACGGGAAGGTGCAGTCTTCGCGGAACTCGGCCGCCAGATCGGCCACGCGTTCATTGTGCGGATCGTGGTACCAGCGTACGGCCACCGCGCGACCGCTGCGGTACGCGTCTTCGAGCATGTCGAAGATGTCCATCATGGCCTTCACCGAGCTGGTGTTCATGTACATCAGACGCAGGTCGAGCCGCAGCGGACGATCGGAGCCGGCGAGATAGCGCTCGATCCAGTCGATCACCCCGCCGAAGAACTCGTAGGAGTTCTCGGGAAAGGAATCCCCGCCCAGGCTCAGCACGCCCTCTTCCCACCGCCCTGCGACCGAGGGAGTGGACTGGGTGGGCTCGATGTTCAGTTCGTTCATCTTCGGAGTTTCCATTGCTTTCTGTCAGATCACCGCGCGCACGCTGAAGAATACGCGCTCTCCGCCCAGATCGGAGAGGGTGGCCGCGAGCGGCTGCGAGGACTTGCGGGCGACGTCGATGAGCCCCAGCCCGGCCCCGCTCAACGCACCTTCCTCACGCGGCTTGCGCAACTGTTCCTTGTACGCGGCCTTGAGTTCGACCTTGTCCATCGCCGCCAGCTGCTGGATGCGTTCCAGCAGTTGCACGCCGTCGGCGCGCTCGACCAGGTTGCCGGCCTGCACCGCGTAGCGGCCGTCGTCCTCGCGCGCCACCACCACGGTCACGGCGCTGTCGCTCTCGTCGTAGCCACGCGCCTTGCTGTAGTGACGGATGTTCTGCGTGAGTTCGATGTACACGCCGAACACGTCCATCACCGCCGAGGGCTGCACCTGTTCGGCAGTGAGGTAGTTGCGCAGGGCGTTACCCAGCTCCTCGATCAGGCCGTGCGAGATCGGGCCGTTGAAGCACAACAGGATGCGGCGTCGCGTGAAGTGGTCGCGCAGGTCGAACAGGTCGATGGCGTTCATGGCGGGCGGTTCAGTCCAGTCGGAAGGATAGTATCGTGATGTCGTCACGCTGCGCGAACTCGCCGCGGTAGGACTCCAGCGCCCGGTCCAGCGCGGCGGCCTGCTCGGCCATCGGCAGCGCCGCGACCGAACGCAGCAACTGGGCGAAGCGTGTATTGCCGAAACCGAAGCCGCGCTCG
Source organism: Pseudazoarcus pumilus (assembly GCA_033837965.1). GTDB lineage: Bacteria > Pseudomonadota > Gammaproteobacteria > Burkholderiales > Rhodocyclaceae > Pseudazoarcus > Pseudazoarcus pumilus_A. Next base: position 32,654 of record JAJLLM010000094.1, on the reverse strand, counting down.
CCACCGGCCTGATCCAGGAAGCCGTCGGTGGCCAGGTAGCAGGTGGTGTTCGGCGCGAGCGCCAGTTCGGTGTCCTCGTACTCGCCGCGCTTGCGGTCGCCGATGGCGCGACGGTGGCCGCGCACCTCGCCGGACTCCTCACCGTCGCTCCAGTAGAGCGAGATCTTGGCACCCGCGAAGCGCATCGAACGAGCCGCGCGATCGACACACACGATGCCCACATCCATGTTGGTGGCAATGCCCTTGGGCAGGTCGAAATCGGCCAGCAGGGCGCGCATCGCCTCGTCGGTATGGCGCAGGATGGCGGCGGGAGAAGTCAGGCCCTCCTGCTCGATCGCCAGATCCAGCGCGGTACGCGCCAGCATGGTCATCAGCGCGCCCGGCACGCCGTGGCCGGCGCAATCGACGACACCGATCAGGCAGCGCTCCGCTTCCGAACGGAACACGTAGAAATCCCCGCCGACCACGTCACGCGGACGCCACAGGATGAAGTGGCCGTCACCCAGTTCGCGCGAGAGCTGGCGATCCGGCAGGGTGGCACGCTGGATCACGCTGGCGTAGTCGATGGAGGCGCGGATCTGGCGGTGCGCGGCTTCCATCTCGCGGTTGCTGCGTTCGAGCTGGGCGGTGCGGTCGCGCACCTGGCTCTCGAGCTGTTCGGTATGGCTGCGCACCTGGTCGGCCATGCTGCCGAAGGCGCGGCTGAGGTCGCCGATCTCGTCCGACGAAGCCGCCGGCAGCGACACGTCGTAGCGACCACGGGCGATCTCGGTGGCGGAGCGACGCAGGCCGCGCAGCGGCTCCAGCACCATGCGGTCGACCGCCCAGGCCGACAGGCCCAGCAACAGCAGCACGACCACCGCAATGCCCGCCAGCACGGTCTGCACCCAGCCGCCCTCCAGCACTTCGGCCACATTGAGATCCACCGCCGTGACGATGTGCCAGCCCAGTTGCGGCGCATAGGCCACCGCCAGCAACTGATCGCGCCCCGCCACCTCGGCATGCAGCACCTGCACGCTGTCGGGCTCCGCCGCGGCGCGCGTCATGGCGGCACGCATCGCCGCGCGGTCGTCCTGCCGGGCGAACAGACGGTCGAGGCCGGAAGTCTCGTCGGTCAGTCCGGCCGCCGAACCATAGGCAATCAGGGAAGGATCGGGGTGCGCCTGGATGGCGCCGGCATCATCGAGGATGATCGGCGTCACTCCCGGCTGATCGACCGCCAGAAAGGCACGGATGAACTCGCCCAGATCAAGCCCGGTGCCGGCCAGGCCGATGCGACGCTCGCCGTCGGTGACGACCACGTTCAGCCAGACGCGGGTGGTGCCCAGTGCCTCGTCCGGATTGACGTTGATGTTGTAGGCCGCCTCGCTGCTCATGATGTTGAAGAACCAGGCGTCCTTGGCGGCATCGCGGTCCAGCACGTAGCGCGGGGCATCGCTGGGGGGCTCGCCCTCGGCGTTGTAGTAATAGTTGCCGCTGAGCGCGCTGGTGAGGAAAAAGGAGCGGCTGCTGAAATCACCGCGGTAGCCCTCCGCCTCGCGGAAGAACAGCGCCTTGTGCGCGGGATCGGCCTCATCGAGCAGCCATTGCCGCGTCAGCTCGGAACCCGCCAGACGCGTGGACAAGGCAAGATCGCGGGCCACCGGCGAGACGATCTTCTGCAGGTTGAGCTGGGTGAAGTTGCGCGCGTAGGCCTCGCCGAAGTGGCTGCGCACGCCGTCGAGCAATTGCCAGCCGAGCAGCACCGCCGGCAGCAGGGCGAGCAGGCAGGCAAGGAGCAGCGCGATCATCGACTTGCCGCGCAAACCCATCACCAGTGACGCCATGCCTGCACTCCCTCGACGCAGGCAAGGCCTGCCAATACCCATTTCGACCGGATGGTCTACGGGGGCGGACTGTACCACAGCCCATCCACCGGCCCATCCCGGGGCGCCCGTAAAACAAAAACGGGCGCCCGCCCGGACGCCCGTTTCGCCAGCGCGGTCCGCTTACGAGAAGGGGCGCGGATCCTCGACTGACACACGGTACTGATGGGTGATCTTCTCTTCACCCTCTTCCGCCTCCGGCAGTTCCTGCAGGAAGCGCGCATCCAGCGGCGCCATGTACAGCGGACGGCGGTTGCCGTCCGGCGTGTCCTGCCACTCGAACACCACGTAATGACCGCCGGCAAACTCGATCATGTCCAGCGTGAACATCCCGACCATCGCGCCACCACGGGACACCAGGCAGCGAATCTTGGAAACATCCATGAAAAATCCTTGCAACTCCGCCAGGCATCGCGGGCGGAACAAATAACGGGTTGAACATGCGGCCCGCACGAGCTTTCCAGAGGGCCGAAGCGGGCCGGAAACGGCGCCCGCGAGGGAAGGCGCACGGTATCAGATGGGCGCCCCCCGGTCCACCGCGGCTCCAGCGGCTAAGCGCACGGGATTTGACCTAACTCAATATTCGGGCGCAGGCTGAGCGTAAGCTGAACGCAAGATTCAGTAGCACACAGGATAGAGCGCAGGGCTAGAATGCAACTCAGGAGCCGGTTTCCTGCGCTGCCCCGGTTCCATAAAACCAACTCAACAGGAGGCAACATGCACGCAGCAGAAATCATGACTCGCAATGTCATCACCGCTACCCCGAAAACCGAGGTACGGGAGATTGTCGATCTGATGATCAAGAACCGCATCAGCGCGGTTCCGGTGGTGGATGGAGGTCGCGTCATCGGTATGGTCAGCGAAGGCGATCTGATGCGCCGTGTCGAGAACAATACCGACCGTCGTGACTCGTGGTGGTTGTCCGCCCTGTTCTCCGCCCGCAACGACGTCGACGCCTACGTCAAATCCCGCGGCCGCCGCGCCGAGGACGTGATGACGCGCGACCCGATCTGCATCAGCGAGGACACCCCGCTGTACAAGATCGCGCAGACGCTCGAGAAGAACCACATCAAGCGCGTGCCGGTCGTCACGGGCGGCAAGCTGGTCGGCATCGTCAGCCGTTCCAACCTGCTGCAGGGCTTCTCGACGATGCAGAAGGACACCCCGGCCGGCGCTGGCGACGACAAGAGCATCCGCGCCGCGATCGTCAAGGAAATGGAGGACAAGCTCGACATTTCCGAGAACAGCACCAACGTGGTGGTGGTCGACGGTGTCGTGACCCTGTGGGGTCTGGTGCAGAGCGAAGCCCAGAGAAAGGGCGCTGCGATTGCCGCCGAAAACACCGCCGGCGTAAAGGAAGTGCACAACAACCTCAGCGTCTCGCCGACGCAAATCGGTTCCTACTGATCAAGGTTCGCTGAGCGTCAAACGGCCGCCTTGAGGCGGCCGTTTTCTTTTGTAACGGGCCCTCAGCGTACGACGCGCAGCGTGCTGCCGGCCGCGCCGGCCACCACTTCGAGCCGCACATCCATGCGCTCGCGCAGTTCCGCCACGTGCGAGATGACGCCCACCAGCCGCCCCGCCTGCTGAAGGTCGATCAGCGTGCGCAGCGCGAAGTCCAAGCTCTCCGGGTCGAGCGTGCCGAAGCCCTCGTCGATGAACAGCGTTTCCATGCGGATGCCGCCGGAGCGCGACTGCACCACGTCGGCCAGGCCAAGCGCCAGCGACAGCGAGGCCAGAAACCCCTCCCCGCCCGACAACGTGGCGGCCGGCCGACTGGTGCCGGTGTAGTGGTCGAAAACCTCCAGATCCAGCCCGCCGGCGCGGCGCCCGTCGACCAATCCCTGCACGCGGAGCAACTCAAAGCGGCTGCGGCTCATGCGCAGCAAGCGTAGCGACGCCGCCTCCAGCACTTCGTCGAGCAAGGTCGCCAGCACGAAGCGCTGGAAGCTGAGATTGAGGCGATTGCTCCCGCCCGCCACCTCGGCCAGCCGTCCTGCCACTTTGTACTGCCGCTCCAGCTCGCCGGCCTGTGCAGCCAGTTCAGCGAGCGCGGCCAGGGTCTTGTCGGCCGCCTCTACCCGACCGGCCGCATCACGCATGGCGAGCAGCGCCACCTCCAGCGCCTCGCCCGCCACACGCGCGGCAGCCTCCACGGCCGGCAGTTCCGGCGTGCCGCCTTCCATGGCCGCCGCCTGCGCGGCCTGCGTGGCACGCTGCAGGGCCTGTTCCGCGATTTGTTCGGCCGAGCGCGCGGCAGCCAGGTCATTGGCCGCCTGCAGCGCGGCCTGTTGCGCCCGGGCGAGCGCGTCATCGAGTGCCTTGCGCTCGGTCCGCAGCCGGGCGATTTCCGCCTCCAGCGCAGCAACCGTGCTCAAGTCCTGCGGCAGCTTGCGCTGCAGCAGAGCGGCTTCCGCGTCAGCCCGGGTCAGTTCGCCCTCAGCCGTCTGACGCACGGTCTCGGCCTTGCGCAGGGCTTCCTCGCACTCGCCAATGGCGCGCTCGCAGGCCGGCAGTTCACGCCCCAGTTCTGCCAGCCGCTGCGCGGCCGACTGCGCCGCCTGCAACTCGGCCTGCAAGGCCTGCGGATCGGCTGCGTCGGCCGGATCACGCTCCAGTTCACCGGCCGTCGCGCGCAGTCCCTCCGCCTGCTTGTCGGCCTCGTGGCGCCTTACCAGCGCCGCCTCACGCGCAGCACCCGCCTTGCGCACGGCCTCCCGCGCCTCGCGCAGCGCGGCCTCCGAGATCATGTCGGTCGACGTTCGTGCCGCTGCGGGATGATCCGTGCCGCCACACACCGGACACGGTACACCGGCCTGCAGCCCGGCGGCGAGCAGCCCCGCCTGCGCGGCACTCCAGGCGTGTTCGATATCGTCGAGTTGGCGTTGCGCCTGCGCCAGCGCGGCATCGGCAGCCATCGCGGCCGTGGAGGCTTCGCCCAAGCGCACTTCGGCACCGGTCAGGTCCTTGCGCAGCTGCGTCAGCCGCAACTGTCGCTCCCGCGCCGCCTGTGCTTGCTTGAGACGGTGCGTCAGCGCTTCGACACGCGCCGCCTGCGCCTGCACGCGCTCACGCTCGTCGCGCCGTTCCTGCAGTGTCTTGCGCATGGCGGTGAGCGCCGCATTCAGGCGCTCACGCTCGACACCTGCCGCGTCGCACTGCCTTGCCGCCGCCTCCCGGCGCGCCAGTGTCTGCGTCAGTTCGGTTACGGCCGGCAGCAGGGCCTCCAGTTCGTTGATGCGCTTGGCCAGCGCCTCACGCTCGGGGGTCAATGCGTTCGCCGACGCCAACCCGGCGTCGGCCTGTACCTTGCGTTGCGCAACGGCCTCGCGGGCTTGTACGGCCTGCTGCCGGCGCTGCCCGGCTTCGACGCGCTCACGTTCGGCCTGCACCGCGATGCGGGCGCGTTCGAGCGCCTGACGGGCGGCGGCGTCGCGTTGGCGCGCGGCCGTCTCCTCGACTTGGCGTCGGTCAACCTCTTCCGCTCGTTGCGCGCGCTGCGCCTTGAGCGCATCGACGCTGTCGCATTCGGCTTGCTGCAGCAATGTCTCGCGCCGCACCTGCGTCTCACGGCCGGCGGCTTCGAGGGCGCGGGCGCGCGCCTTGAGCGCGTCGGTCAGATCGCTGCAGGTGCGGGTACGGAACAGGGTCTCGAGTATCGCCTCGCGTTCGCCGGAGCCGGCCGTGAGCAGCTCGCGGAAACGCCCCTGCGGCAGCACGATGACCTGTCGGAACTGCGCGCTGTCGAAGCCCAGCAGTTCGCGCGCGGCCTCGGAAACCTTCTGCGGCTGCGAGGCAACACTCTTCCATGCGCCACCGACCAGGCGGTCGAGCTGGGCCTCGGGCTTGGCCTCCACCACGCCCTCACCACGCTTCCTGGGACGTTGCTGCGCCGGTAAGCGTGTGACGCGATAACGCTCGTGGCCGAGCGAGAACTCCAGCTCAACTTCAGTCGCCAGATCCTGCGCGGCGTGGTCGCTGCGCATGGCACGGGCCTCACGCTCGCCGCCGGAGGTGTCGCCATACAGCGCGAAACAGATTGCGTCGAGCAGCGTCGTCTTGCCGGCGCCGGTCGGCCCGTGGATGAGGAACAGCGCCCGCTCGCCGAGCTGCGTGAAATCGACACGCTCACGCCCGGCAAACGGCCCGAAGGCCTGCATGGTGAGGATGAGCGGCTTCACGAAGCCTCCCTCCGCGCGTCGGCCAGCGCCTGCAGCGAGGCGTCCAGCGCATCGGACGCGGCGGTGTCGAGTGCCTCGCCGGCCACTTCGCGGAAGAAATCGCCGAACAGCGCCCGCGTATCGAGTTCGCGCGCACGCCCGACGGCAACGGCAGCCTCCCCCGAGTGGCTCAGCACGGTGCGCTCGCAGCCCAGCACGTTGGGGTAGACCTCGCGCAGCTTCGCCATCGGATCGAGCAGCGCCCCCCGGTCGTGCAGGCTGGCGAAGATGTAGTCCTCGCGCGCGGCATCCACGCGGGCGGCGGCCAGCACCTCGTCGAGCGTGCCGGACAGGCGACGCAGGTCGCGGCGCGGCGACAGCGCGATATGCTCGATCTTCAGCTCACCAGGCGCGCCGAGTTCAACCAGCGACACGCTCTTGGCGTGCTCGGCCTCGGACAGCGAATACTTCAGCAGCGAACCGGCGTAACGCACCTGCTCCGCGCCGGCACGCTGCGGGCGGTGCAGGTGGCCGAGCGCGACGTAGTCGAAGCCGGAAAACAGCGCCGCATCCACCGCCCCGCTGCCGCCGATGGAGAGCGGTCGCTCCGATTCGCTCTCGGCCCCACCGGCGACGAAGGCATGCGCCACCAGCACCGAGCGCGCGCCAGCCGGATGCGCGGCACGCACGCGCTCGAGCAACGCGGCCATGGCCGCCTCGTGCCCGGCGATGTCGGTGGCCAGTGCGTCGCGCACGGCGGCCGGCTCGGCATACGGCAAGGGATGGACGACTACGCGCCCCCAGGCATCGTCAAAGCTCACACCGGCCTGCGGCGCGTCGATGCGCCCGGCGATGGTCAGCCCGTGGGCGGCCAGCAGGCGCGCGCCGAAGCCCAGCCGGTCCGGGCTGTCGTGGTTGCCGGCAATCATCACCACCGGCACGCCCTCGCCGAGCACGATGCGCGACAGCGTGTCATCGAGCAGGCTTACCGCCTCGGCGGGCGGCACGGCGCGGTCGTACACGTCACCGGCGATGAGCACCGCGTCGGGTCGTGCATCGCGCACCAGCGCCACGAACTGGTCGAGGACGTGAGCCTGATCCTCGATCAGCGAACGACCGTGGAAGATGCGTCCGAGGTGCCAGTCGGCAGTGTGGAGAAAACGCAAGGCGGGGCCTCCGGGAAGAGTGGCCCCGATGATGGGTGGAAGGCGTGGCGCATGCAAGCCGCGCCACGCGCATCACAGCACGCGTTCGATGGCGTCGATGAGTTGCCGCTCGTCGGGTTCGACCGCACTGGGAAACACCGCCACGACCTTGCCGCTGCGGTCCACCACGTACTTGTGGAAATTCCACTTCGGCTGCTGACCGGACTGACGCGCCAGCTCGCGGAACAACGGATGTGCGCCCTCACCCTTGACCGGAATGGTGGCGAACATGTCGAAGGTTACACCGAAGTTCACGAAGCACACCTCGGCCGCCTTAGCCTCATCCCTGGCCTCCTGATTGAAATCATCGGACGAGAAGCCCAGCACTTTCAGGCCCTTGTCGGCGTATTTCTGGTGCACTGCTTCCAGCCCCTTGAACTGACGGGTGAAGCCGCAGTGACTGGCGGTATTGACGATCAGCAAGGGCTGACCGGCATAGCGATCGAGTTTCACGACCTCAGGCGAATGCAGCCGACGCAGCTCATGGCCGAGCAATGCATCGCCGCCCGCAACGGCCATCTGCGAGGCGCCGACGAGCGCGGCGGCAATCAACGGGGACATCAGCTTCATGCATGTTTCTCCTGTTGGATGCGCCCTGCCGGGCGCGGCGTTTTGACAAATCCGCGGGGTTCGACCACGCTTGGCCGCTTTCGTGCGTGCGGCGTTGCAACATGGCTGAGCTCCTGTGGTACCAGTACGTCCTGATCGGACTCATCTTCGTGTGGAGTGGTTTCGTCCGTTCGGGGCTGGGCTTCGGCGGCGCCGCGCTGGCCCTGCCCTTCCTGCTGCTGGTGGTGAATGACCCGCTGGTCTTCCTGCCCATCGTGGCCGTGCACCTGCTGATCTTCTCCAGCCTGATCGCATGGAAAGGCCACCGCGCCACCAAGGCGCTGGCCGCTGACGACCCCGCCGCCAGCAACATCGACTGGCCGTACCTGAAGTGGTCGCTGAAGGTGATGATCGTGCCCAAGCTGATCGGCGTGCTCGGCCTGCTGACGCTGCCGCCGCGCGTGATGAGCACCATCATCTTCGTGATCGTGATCTGCTACGCCATCGGCTACGTGCTCAACAAGCCCATCCGCAGCACCGGCCGCAAGCTCGACTTCGTACTGCTGTCGATGGGCGGCTACGCCAGCGGCGCTTCGCTGATCGGCGCGCCGCTGATCGCGGCTGTGTATGCCTCGCACGTGCCCAAGCATCAGCTACGCGATACGCTGTTCGTGCTGTGGTTCATCCTGGTGGTGATCAAGATGGCTTCGTTCCTGATCGCCGGCGTCGACCTGCAACTCATCCACCACCTGTGGTTGCTGCCCTGCGCCTGGGTCGGCCACCTCTTCGGCGAGCGCTTCCACAAGCACATCGTGGCGGCCGAGACGCCGCTGTTCTTCCGCGTGCTCGGCACGGTGCTGATCGTCGTCAGCCTGATCGGGATCTTCTGGAGTCCGGACTAGGGACGGGCAACGAATACCGGCAATCGCCACTTGAAGGCGATGGCCGCCAGGCGGATCACCAGCACCACGACCCCGCCCGTCAGCGCCGCCCAGCCGGCCGAGACATCCAGCGCCCCCAGCCCGACCAGCGCCAGCGCACCGGCCAGCGAAGCCGTGGCATACAGCTCGCCCGAGAACACCAGCGGCACCTCATTGCACAGCATGTCGCGCAGGATGCCGCCGAACACCCCGGTAATGACGCCCATCAGGCACGCCACCATCCACGGCGCCCCGACCACCAGCGCCGCCTGCGTGCCGCTGACCGTGAACAGCGCCAACCCGACCGCATCGGGCAGCAGGAAGAGACGCGGCGGCAGGCGCACCAGCCGCACCAGCGCAAAGGTCGCCAGCCCGGCAATGACGGCGGTGATCAGATAGGAAGGGTCGGCAATCCAGAACACCTGCCGGTCGAGCAGCACGTCGCGCAGCGACCCGCCGCCCAGCGCCGCGGCGAGCGCGACCACCACCATGCCGAACAGGTCGAAAGGTTTTCGCCCGGCCTCCAGCACGCCGGAAGCGGCATTCACCGCAACCGCGGCCAGAGCGACGATGTGGAGTACCGACACCAGATCCATGCGCGGCACGATATCAGATCGCAGAAAACAAAAACGCCACCTCGGTTGAGGTGGCGTTTCTGACTTGTTCGTGGCGCGCTCGGCAGGATTCGAACCCACGACCCCCTGGTTCGTAGCCAGGTACTCTATCCAACTGAGCTACGAGCGCGTCGAAAAGAAGCGGGATTCTAGCACCCCAAAACCTTTCGTCAAGCAAATTTGGCGGAGAGGGTGGGATTCGAACCCACGTGCCAGCTTTCACTGACCATCCGATTTCGAGTCGGCGCCGTTATGACCACTTCGGTACCTCTCCGGCTCTTCGACGGGCTCAGTCCGTCGAAGAGGCCGCATTATACGCACAACTTTTTCGGCGAACAAACCCCGCCAGACATGAATTTGCGGGACTTCACTTCGCCGGGCGCAGGACCTCGACGCCACCCATCCACGGCACCAGTGCGGGCGGGATGACGACGCTGCCGTCGGCCTGCTGATAGTTCTCCAGCACCGCCACCAGCGTGCGCCCGACGGCCAGACCGGAACCGTTGAGCGTGTGCACGAAGACGTTCTTGCCATCGGCGCCGCGTACGCGGGCCTGCATGCGACGGGCCTGGAAATCGCCACAGTTGGAGCACGAGGAAATCTCGCGATAGGTGTTCTGCGCCGGCAGCCAGACCTCGAGGTCGTAGGTGCGACGAGCACCGAAACCCATATCGCCGGTGCACAGCAGCATCTTGCGGTAAGGCAGGCCGAGCTTCTGCAGGATGGTCTCGGCATGGCCGGCCAGTTCTTCCAGTGCGGCGTCGGAGTTGTCCGGGTGCTCGATGCGCACCAGTTCGACCTTGTCGAACTGGTGCTGGCGAATCATGCCGCGCGTGTCGCGGCCGTAGCTGCCAGCCTCCGAGCGGAAGCACGGGGTGTGGCCGGTGAGCTTGATCGGCAGCGCCTCGGCAGCAAGGATCTCGCCGCGCACGAGGTTGGTCAGCGGTACCTCGGAAGTCGGGATGAGGAAGTTGCGCTCGCCCTCGCCGCGCGGCACGGCGAACAGGTCTTCCTCGAACTTGGGCAACTGGCCGGTACCGAACATTGAGGCTTCGTTGACCATGTAGGGCACGTAGGCCTCGGTGTAGCCGTGCTCGTTCGTGTGGGTGTCGAGCATGAACTGCGCGAGCGCGCGGTGCAGGCGCGCGACCGGGCCGCGCATGACGGCGAAGCGCGAGCCGGTGATCTTGGTGGCAGCCTCGAAATCCAACCCCAGACGGGCGCCGACATCGACATGGTCGAGCGGTTCGAAGTCGAACTCGCGCGGTGTTCCGAAGCGCGAGACCTCGACGTTGCCGGTTTCATCCTTGCCGTCCGGCACGCCGGCATCCGGCGGGTTGGGCAGGCTCGCGGTGATGGCCTCGATGCGCGGCAGCAGCTCGGCGAGTTTCTGCTCGGAGGCCTTCAGCTCGTCGCCCAGTCCGGCCACTTCAGCCATCACGGCAGAGGCATCCTCGCCCTTGCCCTTGAGCATGCCGATCTGCTTGGACAGCGCGTTGCGCCTGGCCTGCAGTTCCTGCGTGCGCGTCTGCAACGTCTTGCGCTCGGCCTCCAGCGCCTGGAATTCGGCCGGGTCAAAAGCGAAGTTGCGGCGGCGCATGGCGGCCACGACGCTGTCGATGTCGTTGCGGAGAAGCTGGATGTCGATCATCTGGAATCCGGGGTTTCGGGTTGTTCGGGTGCGTTCTTGCGCGCGGCGGCATCGAGCTGGCGCAGGTGGGCAAGCTTGGCCGCGATCTGTGCTTCCATGCCGCGCTCCACCGGACGATACCAGCCGGGTGGCGCCATGCCGTCGGGCAGATACTGCTCGTTGGCGGCGTAGCCTTCCGGCTCGTCATGCGCGTAACGGTAGGCGTGGCCGTAGCCGAGCTGCTTCATCAGTTTCGTCGGCGCGTTGCGCAGATGCAGCGGCACCGGGCGCGAAGCATCGTCGGCAACGAACTTGCGGGCGGCATTATAAGCCTTGTAGAGCGCGTTCGATTTGGACGCGCAGGCGAGGAACACCACAGCCTGCGCCAGCGCCAGCTCGCCTTCCGGCGTGCCGAGGCGCTCGAAGGCGGCACAGGCGTTGAGCGTGATGTCGAGCGCGCGCGGGTCGGCCAGGCCGATGTCCTCGCTCGCCATGCGCACCAGACGCCGGCCCAGATACAGCGGGTCGGCGCCGCCGTCGAGCATGCGGCAGAACCAGTACAGCGCGGCATCCGGATCGGAACCCCGCACCGCCTTGTGCAGCGCCGAGATCTGGTCATAGAAGGCCTCGCCGCCCTTGTCGAAGCGGCGCAGCTTGCTGGCCAGCGCTTCGTCAACGAAGGCCGGCGTGACGGTGGCGAGGCCGGTGGTTTCAGCAGCCACACGCACCTGATCCACCAGGTTGAGCAGACGTCGAGCGTCGCCGTCGGCAAAGCCGATGATGCGCTCGCGCGCATCCATCTCGAACGCGAGATCAGGGCACGCCGTGGCGCGTGCGCGCTCGAACAGATCGCGCATGGCCTCGACATCGAGCGGTTCGAGCACATACACCGCGGCGCGCGACAGCAGCGCGGAATTCACCTCGAAGGACGGGTTCTCGGTGGTCGCACCGATGAAGGTCACCAGCCCCTGCTCGACATACGGCAGAAAGGCGTCCTGCTGGGCCTTGTTGAAGCGGTGGACTTCGTCGACGAAGAGGATGGTGTGGCGCCCGCGCGCCTTGGCGGCCTGCGCCGCGGCGATGGCCTCGCGGATGTCCTTGACGCCGGAGAACACCGCCGACAATGCGACGAACTCGGCATCAAAGGCCTGTGCCATCAGCCGCGCCAGCGTGGTCTTGCCGACGCCCGGCGGCCCCCAAAGGATCATCGAATGCAGCTTGCCGGACTGGAAGGCCAGCCGCAGCGGCTTGCCGGGGCCGAGCAGGTGGCGCTGACCGGCGACCTCGTCGAGCGTGGCCGGCCGCAGACGCTCGGCGAGCGGGATGTCGCCCGAGTCTGCCGTGCCGAACAGGTCTGCGGTCACGGCGCTCAGTTGCCGAGCACGTCCGCGCCGGGTGGCGGCGTGAAGCGGAAACGTTCGGCAGGCTGTTTTGCGCCGACCTTGAGTTCGACGAAGTCAATGATCGTGGTCTGACCGAAGTGGTCCTGCATGGCCATGCGCCGCAACAGGTTGTCGGACAGGCCGATGCGCACCTCGGCGAAGGGGCCGTCCTGGCTCAGCGGCTCGGCCCGCACCCAGGCCAGCCCGCCCTGCGCGCCCTCGGCGACGAGGCGGAAGTTCTTCTCCAGCGAGCCGTCTCCGGCCAGGATCGCCGCCGGCGTGGCGCCGAGCGCGTCACCCATGGGTTGTACCGTGACTTGATTCAGGTCCGGATCCCACGACCACAGCTTCTCGCCATCACTGACCAGCAATTGCGGGAACGGTTTTTCATACTCCCAGCGGAATTTGCCGGGGCGCTGGAACACGAAACTGCCCTTGGAATACTCCGGACGGTTGCCGGACGCGGCCGAGACGACCTGTTCGAAGCGCCCCTCGGCGGAGGCCGCGCGCTCCATGAAGCGCTCGAGTTGGGTGATCCCGCTGTCCTGCGCCAGCGCAATGCCGCTGGCGAACAGCCAAGCCGCGCACAGTGCACGGCAGAAGGGGCGAAGCATGGTCAGTCTTCCTCTCGCGACGGTGCAAGCACTTCGCGGTTACCGTTGGAGCCCATCGCCGACACCAGACCGGCGCGCTCCATCTGTTCGATCAGGCGCGCGGCGCGGTTATAGCCGATGCGCAGGTGGCGTTGTACCAGCGAGATCGACGGGCGGCGTGTCTTGAGCACCACCTCCACGGCCTGGTCGTACATCGGGTCGGCCTCGGCATCGCTGTCCTCACCCAGACCACCACCGCCATCGGAAGATTCCTCGGGGGCCGAAAGGATGTCTTCGATGTAGTCGGGCGGGCCCATCTTCTTGAGGTTCTCGACCACCTTGTGCACTTCCTCGTCCGCCACGAAAGCGCCGTGCACGCGCACAGGCAGGCCGGTGCCGGGCGGCAGATAGAGCATGTCGCCCATGCCCAGCAGCGCCTCGGCGCCCATCTGGTCGAGGATGGTGCGCGAGTCGATCTTGGACGAGACCTGGAAGGCGATGCGCGTCGGCACGTTGGCCTTGATCAGACCGGTGATGACGTCCACCGACGGGCGCTGCGTGGCGAGGATCAGGTGGATACCGGCGGCACGCGCCTTCTGCGCCAGCCGCGCGATGAGTTCCTCGACCTTCTTGCCGACCACCATCATCAGATCGGCCAGTTCGTCGATGACCACCACGATGTGCGGCAGCGTATCGAGCGGCTCGGGCGACTCCGGCGTGATCGAGAACGGGTTGGTCAGCGGCTTTTCAGCCTTGCGCCCGTCGAGCACGGCGCGGTTGAAGCCGGCCAGATTGCGCACGCCGACAGCGGCCATCAGCTTGTAGCGCTTCTCCATCTCCGCCACACACCAGTTCAACGCGTTGGCGGCGTGACGCATGTCGGTAACCACCGGCGCCAGCAGATGCGGGATGCCTTCGTAGATCGACAGCTCCAGCATCTTGGGGTCGACCATGATCATGCGCACCTTGGTCGGCTCGGACTTGTAGAGCAGCGACAGGATCATGGCGTTGATCCCCACCGACTTGCCCGAACCAGTAGTACCGGCCATCAGCAGATGCGGCATGCGCGCGAGGTCAGCCACCACCGGCTGGCCACCGATATCCTTGCCGAGCGCCACCGTCAGCGGCGAATTCATGTGGTGGTAGGCCTGCGAGCCGAGAATCTCGGACAGCCGCACCACCTGCCGCTTGGCCACCGGCAACTCCAGCGCCATGCACGACTTGCCCGGCACCGTCTCGACCACGCGGATCGACACCAGCGACAGCGCGCGCGCCAGATCCTTGGACAGATTGACGATCTGGCTGCCCTTCACGCCCACTGCCGGCTCGATCTCGTAGCGGGTGATGACCGGGCCCGGATAGGCCGCGGACACACGCACCTCGACGCCGAACTCGGCGAGTTTGGTTTCGATCAGGCGGGAGGTGAATTCCAGCGCTTCGGCGCTGGGCGGCTCGACATCGCCCGAGGGCTGATCCAGCAGCGACAGCGGCGGCAGCCCCTCGGCCGGCAGCTCTTCGAACAGCGCCTTCTGGCGTTCCTTCTCGACGCGCTCGGATTTGGGCACCGGCGCACTCGGCTCGATGCGCAGCGGCGCAGGCGCGGCTTCGGTCTTGCGCCGACGGGTTTCCACCACGGCTTCGCGCTTCTGCGCGAGTTGCTTTCCGGCGCGGCGATCGCGCCAGCGATCCCAAGCGTCGAGCATGCCAAGCCAGCAGCGCTCCAGAAAGGTGCCGAAGCGCTCGACGATGGACAGCCAGGAAATGCCGGCAAACAGGCTCAGACCGCTCGCCACCAGTGCGAGCAACAGCAAGGTGCCGCCGGTGAATCCGAAATAACGCTGGACGACCGCCCCGATCTCGATGCCGAGCAAGCCCCCCGGCGCCAGCGGCATGCCGGCGCCATGCGAATGGAAACGCATGGCTTCCAGCGCGCTGCTGGCCAGCAGCACCACCACGAATCCGACCAGGATGATGAAGAAGGAGCGTCCGTCGCCATGCATCTCGCGCCGGCGCATGCGGCGAAAGCCCCAGACCAGGCCGTAGCCCAGGAAGGCCACCCACCACCACGCCGACAGACCGAAGAGGTAATACAGGACGTCCGCCAGCCAGGCACCGAAGCGCCCGCCGGGGTTGGATACACGGCTGACCTCGGCTGCATGCGACCAGCCCGGATCGGTCTGGCTGTAGCCCAGCAGGATGAGGGCGACATACAGCGACATGACTCCCAGGATCAGCCAGCGGGCCTCCTGGAGCAGCAGCGAGATGCGTTCCGGAAGCGGTTGCGGGCGGGTTTTCTGTCGCAGGGGAGTTCTCAAGGACACGGTCGCCAGGAGCTGTTTGCAGCCGTCGATTATATGCGATCGACCCTCCCCCCTGTTGCAACAGACTGCAAAGCATCCTGCCTGCGGCGAAGCCGCGCCATGCTTGCGACATCGCGTCTACACCGCCCTCCGGCGAAGGCGTATTCTTGCATGCAGATTCAGGGCCGACCGCTTCGGGCAACGGCCGTGAATCGCAACAGGAAACGGAAACGAAGGAGTCTGGCAGGCCTACAAAATCGATACGGAGGAGAGGACCATGGGAGGTGCTTTGCTTTTTGCGTTGTTGTGCGCCCTGGCTGCACTGGCGTATGGCGGGTATTCGGTCAAATGGATTCTGGCCAAGCCCGACGGAAACGAGCGCATGCGCGAGATCGCGCAGGCCATCCAGGAAGGCGCCACCGCCTACCTCAACCGGCAATACCTCACCATCGGCATCGTCGGTGCCGTGCTGTTCGTGCTGGTCGCCCTCTTCATCGGTTTCGGCAGTGCCGTCGGCTTCGCCATCGGCGCCGTGTTCTCGGCGCTGGCCGGCTACATCGGCATGAACATCTCGGTGCGCGCCAACGTGCGCACCGCCGAAGCCGCCAAGAACGGGCTCGACGCCGCCATGCAGGTGGCCTTCCGCGGCGGCGCCATCACCGGCCTGCTGGTGGTCGGCCTGGGTCTGCTTGGCGTGGCCGGCTACTACGCCCTGCTGCTGGCCTTCGGCGTCGATGACCCGATCCACCCGCTGGTCGGCCTGGCCTTCGGCGGCTCCCTGATCTCCATCTTCGCGCGACTGGGCGGCGGCATCTTCACCAAGGGCGCGGACGTCGGCGCCGACCTGGTGGGCAAGGTCGAGGCCGGCATCCCCGAGGACGATCCGCGCAACCCGGCGGTGATCGGCGACAACGTCGGCGACAACGTCGGCGACTGCGCCGGCATGGCGGCCGACCTGTTCGAGACCTATGCGGTGACGGTGATCGCCACCATGCTGCTGGGCGGCCTGCTGCTGAAGGACGCCGGCAGTGCCGCGGCGATCTACCCGCTGGTGCTCGGCGGGGTATCCATCCTCGCCTCCATCGTCGGCACCTTCTTCGTGCATGCGCGCGAGGGCGGCAAGATCATGAACGCGCTGTACCGTGGGCTGATCGTGTCCGGCGTGCTGGCTGCGGTGGCCTTCTACCCGGTCACCACCTGGCTGCTCGGCGACAGCGTGACGCTGGCCGACGGCGGCACCGTCAGCTCGATGAACCTGTATCTGAGCGCGCTGATCGGTCTGGCACTCACCGCCGCGATGGTGTGGATCACCGAGTACTACACCGCCACCGAGTTCGCTCCGGTACGCCACATTGCCGAGGCCTCCACCACCGGCCACGGCACCAACGTGATCGCCGGCCTGGGTGTGTCGATGAAAGCCACCGCCGCGCCGGTGCTGGCCGTGTGTGCGTCGATCTGGGGGGCGTATGAGCTGGGCGGCCTGTACGGCATCGCGATTGCGGCCACCTCGATGCTGTCGATGACCGGCATCATCGTGGCGCTCGACGCCTACGGCCCGATCACCGACAACGCCGGTGGCATCGCCGAAATGGCCGGACTGGACGAGTCGATCCGCAACATCACCGACCCGCTCGACGCGGTGGGCAACACCACCAAGGCGGTCACAAAGGGCTATGCCATCGGTTCGGCCGGCCTCGCGGCGCTGGTGCTGTTCGCCGACTACACGCACGGACTGGAAGCGGCCGGCAAGATCATGACTTTCGATCTGTCCAACCACATGGTGATCATCGGCCTCTTCATCGGCGGCATGATCCCTTACCTGTTCGGGGCGATGGCAATGGAAGCCGTCGGACGCGCGGCGGGCGGCATCGTCATCGAGGTGCGGCGCCAGTTCAAGGAAATGCCGGGCATCATGGACGGCACGCAGAAGCCCGACTACTCCCGTGCAGTGGACATGCTCACCAAGTCCGCCATCAAGGAGATGATCGTGCCCTCGCTGCTGCCGGTGCTGGTGCCGGTACTGGTCGGCCTGATCCTCGGCCCGCAGGCGCTTGGCGGGGTATTGCTCGGCACCATCGTCACCGGCATCTTCGTGGCGTTGTCGATGACCGCCGGTGGCGGCGCCTGGGACAACGCCCAGAAGTACATCGAAGACGGCCATCACGGCGGCAAGGGCTCGGAAGCGCACAAGGCCGCCGTCACCGGCGACACCGTGGGCGACCCCTACAAGGACACCGCCGGCCCGGCGATCAACCCGCTGATCAAGATCATCAACATCGTTGCACTGTTGATCGTGCCGCTACTGTGAGGGCTGGATGACGGGTGCGCCGGAGCGTGCTCCGGTGCACCGCACAATACCGAGGCCGGCTATAATGCCGGTCTTTTCATTTTTCGCACCCAGAAGAGGCACTTGCAATGAATCTCGATCGCGTCAGCTCCGGTTCCGATGTCCCGAACGAAATCAACGTCATCATCGAGATTCCCGCGCATTCCGACCCGGTGAAGTACGAGGTCGACAAGGAGACCGGTGCGATGTTCGTGGACCGCTTCATGAGCACCGCCATGCACTACCCGTGCAACTACGGCTACGTCCCGCACACGCTGTCCAACGACGGCGATCCGGTGGATGTGCTGGTGGTGACCCCGGTTCCGCTGATCCCGGGTTCGGTGATCAAGTGCCGCCCGGTCGGCGTACTGAAGATGACGGACGAGTCGGGCGATGACGCCAAGGTGCTGGCCGTGCCCATCGACAAGCTCAGCCGCAGCTACCGCAACGTGCGCGAGATCGCGGATGTCTCGCCCGACCTGCTCAACCAGATCGCCCACTTCTTCGAGCACTACAAGGATCTGGAAGAAGGCAAGTGGGTGCGCGTGGAAGGCTGGGGTGGCGCGGACGACGCCAAGGCCGAGATCGTCGCCAGCCAGAAGATGTACAAGGATTCGCCGGTCAAGCCGAACTTCTGATCGGCCCCGTCACATCCCGGCAGCCGGACGGCTGCCGGAGCTTCAATCGGCTTCGCCTGCCGGACGGTCCTTCAGCAGGATGCCATCCGGACGCTCCTCGACGATGCCGCCGCGCGAAAGGTCGCGCATCACACGGCTGACCATCTCCCTAGACGCGCCGACCATGCGGGCAATGTCCTGCTTGGTGATGCGCGTGGCGACAAAGCTGCCTTCCGGGCAGGGCTGCGCCATCTCACGCAGCAATTCCTCGACGCGCGAATGCACGTCGCGCAGCGCCAGACTCTCGATCTTGCGATCCGCTTCGCGCAGGCGATCCGCCAGCAGACACATCACGCGCCAGGCCAGCTCGAAGTTCTCCTGCATCAGACGCCGGAAATCACCCACCGAAATCTGTACCAGATCGGAAGGCTCCGCCGTCACCACCGAGGCCGAGCGCGGACGGCCGCCGAACATCGCCATCTCGCCGAACACCGCACCACGCCCGAGCAGCCCGAGGATGGCGTCACGCCCGCCCTCGCCGGACACCACCACCTTGGCCGCTCCGGTCAGCACGAAATACACGTGATCGCCTTCGTCGCCCGCATCGAGCACGTGATGGCCGCGCGGGTAGCGCCGCATGCCGGATACGGCAGCCACCTTGACGAGCACCTCGTCCGGCAGCCCCTGAAACAGGGTGAAGGTCTTGAGTGCGACCGTTGATACCGCTGAAAGCATGAACCCCTCCACTGCAATGCCACCGGACCGGCACCCGCAACCGGTGCCGGCGGAAAGCTTATGGTCTTGTGCCGGAACTATTTCACGACAGTCCCCGCAACACAATAGGCGCGCAAGCCATCAACACCGGCTATCGGTGTGATCGACGGAGCAGGCCCACCCCCTCGGCTATAATCGCCGCTCGCTTCAGCCAACCCGTTTCGCAGGATTCCGCATGAGCACCCGTCACGCCCGTCTTCTCATCCTCGGCTCCGGCCCCGCCGGCTATACCGCCGCGGTCTATGCCGCCCGCGCCAACCTCTCGCCCGTGCTGGTCACCGGCCTCGCCCAGGGTGGTCAGCTGATGACCACCACCGACGTCGACAACTTGCCCGCCGATGCCGACGGCGTGCTCGGCCCCGACCTGATGGCGCGCTTCCAGCGTCACGCCGAGCGCTTCAACACGGAGATGATCTTCGACCACATCCACACCGTGAAGCTCGGCGAGCGCCCCTTCCGCCTGGTCGGCGACTCCGGCGAATACACCTGCGACGCGCTGATCATCTCCACCGGTGCCACTGCCAAGTACCTCGGCCTGCCGTCCGAAGAGAAGTTCGCCGGCCGCGGCGTTTCCGCCTGCGCCACCTGCGACGGTTTCTTCTACCGCAACCAGGAAGTCGCGGTCGTCGGCGGCGGCAACACTGCCGTGGAGGAAGCGCTGTACCTGGCGAACATCGCCTCCAAGGTCACGCTGGTGCACCGTCGTCAGACCTTCCGTGCCGAGAAGATCATGATCGACAAGCTGATGGAGAAAGTTGCCGCCGGCAAGATCGAACTCGCGCTGGATTCGACGCTGGACGAAATCCTTGGCGACGCTAACGGCGTCACCGGCATGCGACTTGAGAGCACTGTCGACGGCAGCAAGCGCGAGGTGCCGGTGCACGGCGTGTTCATCGCCATCGGCCACAAGCCGAACACCGACATTTTCGAGGGCCAGCTCGACATGGAAGGCGGCTACATCGTCACCCGTGGCGGTCGCGACGGAAACGCCACGGCGACCAGCATCCCCGGCGTGTTCGCTGCCGGCGATGTGCAGGACCACATCTACCGCCAGGCCGTCACCTCGGCGGCCTCCGGCTGCCAGGCCGCGCTCGACGCCGAGCGCTACCTCGATTCGCTCGCCTGAGCGACGCATTGTGCGATGACGCGACGCAAGGACTCCGGCCTCGATACGCTGAAGTCCGTGCGTGCGCGCATCGTCAGCCGCAGGCCTGCAGTCACCCCACAGACTCCGCCGCGCAGCGCCGCGAAAGCACCGCCGGCCGAAACCGACGACATTGACCTGTTCCGGCGCGAGATGCGCGGTGTCGCACCGATCGATGACGGCAACCGGGCCGAACTCGACACGCCTCGCCCGGCGCCCGTACCCCGCCCGCGACAGCCTGAAGCCGAGCCGGACGCGCCCAGCCGCGACGAGCGTCACACGGAGCACCTCGGCGAGCGGGAACTGTTCCGCGCTTCCATGCAGGGCGTGGTTCCGCTGGCCGACAACAACCGCGTGGAACTCTCCGGCCCGCGCGCCCATGCCGCGCGCGGCCGGCTGAAGCGGGCTGCCGACCCGCTGGCCAAACCCGACGTAGACGACGTGCCGCCCCTGCTGCCGGCCGACCCCGAGCAGATGGACGCGGCCCAGCTGTTCCGCCACGCCATGCGCGGTGCGGCGCCGATTCCGGACAGGAACCGCATCGAACCCGAACGCCCACAGCCACGCCCCGAACCGATCAAGCGCAGCGAGGATGAAGCCTCGGCCCTGCGCGAGACCATGGAAGCACCGATCTCGCTTGAAGACCGGCTGGAGATGGGCGACGAGGCGGTGTTCCTGCGCCCCGGCATGCCGCGCCGCGCCCTGCTCGACCTGCGGCGCGGGCGCTGGACGCTGCAGGGCGAGCTCGACCTGCACGGCTACACGCGCGAAGACGCGCGGCTGGCGCTGTCGCGCTTTCTGGCCGCCAGCCTGCAACGCGGTGCACGCTGCGTGCGCGTGATTCACGGCAAGGGCCTGGGCTCGCCAGGCGGGGTTTCGATCCTCAAGCAGCTTTCACGCGGCTGGCTGGCGCAGCGCGAGGAAATCCTTGCCTTCTGCCAGGCCGGCCCCACCCAGGGCGGCTCGGGCGCGCTGCTGGTCCTGTTGCGCGGCAGCGCAGCGCCCCGCAACGAGCCATGAAAAAGGCCGCCCGAGGCGGCCTCTTCATGCAAGGCGGGCGGTGCTTACAGCGCGTCTTCGTCGGTTTCGCCGGTGCGGATACGCACCACCTGCTCGACCGGCGTCACAAAGATCTTGCCGTCTCCGATCTTGCCGGTGCGTGCGGCCTTGACGATGGCCTCGATGGTTGCCTCCACCAGGCTGTCGGACAGCACCACCTCGACCTTGATCTTGGGCAGGAAATCCACCACGTACTCGGCACCGCGATACAGCTCGGTGTGGCCCTTCTGGCGGCCGAAGCCCTTGACCTCGGTCACCGTGAGGCCGTTCACGCCGATTTCGGCCAGAGCCTCCCGCACTTCGTCGAGCTTGAACGGCTTGACGATGGCTTCGATCTTCTTCATTCCCTGTCTCCTGAATTTATGCTCCTGCGAGCGATGTTTCAGTACTCGTCGCGGTAGCGCGATGTTATCGGATAACGCCAATCCCTGCCGAATCCGCGGCGCGTGATGCGGATGCCGACCGGCGCCTGGCGGCGCTTGTATTCATTGCGCTTGAGCAGCCCCACCACGCGGCGCACGTCGGCCTCGGCAAAACCGCGCGCGATCAGTTCGCGCGGCGATTCGTCGCGCTCCATATAGGCCTCCACGATGGCGTCGAGCACCTCGTATGGCGGCAGCGAATCCTGGTCCACCTGATCCGGCTTCAGCTCCGCCGACGGCGGTCGCACGATGATGTTGCGCGGGATCACCTCGCCCTGCGTATTGCGCCAGTTCGACAGGCGGTACACGAAGCACTTGTAGAGGTCCTTCAGCACCGCAAAGCCACCCGCCATGTCGCCGTACAGCGTGGCGTAACCGGTGGCCATCTCGCTCTTGTTGCCGGTGGTCAGCACGATGGCGCCGGTCTTGTTCGACAGCGCCATCAGGATGTTGCCGCGGATGCGGCTCTGCAGGTTCTCCTCGGTGGCATCCTCGGCCAGCCCGCGGAACTGCTCGGCCAACATCCGGTGATAGACCTCCATGGCCGGCTCGATGGCGATCTCGTCGTAGCGCACGCCCAATCGCCGCACCATCTCGCGCGAGTCGTCGAGGCTCATCTGCGCCGTGTAGGGCGAGGGCAGCATCACCGCGCGCACCTTGTCGGCGCCCAGTGCATCCACCGCCACGGCCAGCGTCAGCGCGGAATCGATGCCGCCCGACAGGCCGATGATGGCCCCCGGAAAACCGTTCTTGCCGACGTAGTCGCGCACACCGGTGACCAGCGCGGCATACACCTCCTCCTCGTCCGCCGGCTCGGGCGCCAGCGGCAGGCCGCTCTGCCAGCGCCCGTCGTCTACGCGCAGCACCTGCAGACATTCGGAAAACGAGGGCGCCCGCCAGGCCAGTCCGCCATCGGCATCCAGCGCGAACGAAGCGCCGTCGAACACCAGCTCATCCTGTCCGCCCACGCAGTTGCAGTACAGCACCGGCAGGCCGCTTTCGGCGACACGCGCGCGCAGCGTTTCCAGCCGCAAGGCGCGCTTGCCCAGATGGAAGGGCGAGGCATTCAGCCCCAGCAGCACCTGCGCGCCCGCCTCATACGCAGCACGCACCGGCGCGGGCTCCCACAGGTCCTCGCAGATCGTCACGCCGATGCGCACGCCGTCCAGCTCGAACACGCACGGCTGCTCTCCGCGCGAGAAATAGCGCATCTCGTCGAAGACCGAATAGTTCGGCAGCAGATGCTTGTGATAGGTGGCCTCGACCCGGCCGTTGCGGATCACCGAGGCGGCGTTGTAGCAACGCCCGTTCTGCATGTGCGGATGCCCCAGCACCAGCACGACGTCGCTCGTCGCGGCGGCGATGCGCGCAATCTCCTGCTCGCAGGCGCGGTGGAAATCCGGCCGCAGCAGCAGGTCTTCGGGTGGATAGCCGGACAATGCGAGTTCCGGCGTGAGCAGCAGGCGGGCGCCTTCGGAGCGGGCCTCGGAAAGGGCTTCGAGAATACGCTCCGCGTTGGCGGAAACGTCACCGACCACCAGGTTGTACTGGGCGACGGCAAGGGCAAGCGGTTTCGTCATGGGCGCAACTATACCGGCTTCCATTGCAGTGCAGAATGCACCCGCGGACCTGAGCCGGCTACACTAGGAAATCGGTTCATCACCGTCCATGCCGTCTGCAAGTGTTCGCTTACACTTTCCCGACTGCAGCGGTCTCGGGGGCGGACCTAGAATCAGTGAAACGATCCCCGGAGCACTCACCATGTCGCGCACACCACTCTTCCCCGCCCTCGTCGGCGCCGCGCTTTTCGCCCTCGGCGCCAGCCCGGCGATGGCCGCAAAGCCGGATTCCCAGAAGCGGCAACTCGACTTCGAACTGAGCAGCGGCAGCTACCACTGCGAGTTCGGCCAGCGCATCGAAGTCCAGCGCAGCGCGCGCGAGCAGGGCTCGATGCAGATCGGCTGGCAGGGGAAGCGCTACAATCTGGCGCGCGACCCGTCCGAATCGGGGCTGCCGCGCTATGAAGACCGACGCAACGGACTGGTCTGGATCGATCTGCCGTGGAAGAGCGTGCTGCTCGACGGACGCACCAACAAGCCGCTGGCCAACGAGTGCAAGACCGTCTGACCGGACTGCTGCACAGCATCCCCTCGGCCCGCCTCACGGCGGGCTTTTTTATCGCCGGAGGAACATGACCGCCTCGCTCACCGCCCGCATCGTTACACGCATCGGCGAACTCGACGCCCCGGCATGGGACGCCCTGAGCGGTGGCGCCTGCTGTATCTCACACGCCATGCTGTCAGCGCTGGAAGACAGTGGCTCGGTCGGTGAAGGCACGGGCTGGCATCCGCGTCATCTGGTGCTGGAGGACCCGTCGGGACTGGTGGCTGCGATGCCGCTGTACGAGAAGCTGCACTCCTACGGCGAATATGTCTTCGACTGGGCCTGGGCGGATGCCTACCAGCGCCACGGCCTGGCCTACTACCCGAAATGGCTCTCCGCCGTGCCGTTCACGCCCGTGCCGGGACCACGGCTGCTGGCGCGCGATACGGCCAGCCGCGAAGCCCTGCTGCGCACCGCGCGCGGGCTGGCGGAAGAATCCGGGCTGTCGTCGATGCACATCCTGTTGCCCGACGAAACCGAAGCTGCAGCACTCGCCGCAGGCGGCTTCATGCTGCGCAGCGGCGTACAGTTTCACTGGCAGCAGCGCGATTACGCTGACTTCGAGGACTTTCTGGCAAAGCTCAATCACGCCAAGCGCAAGAAGATCCGTCAGGAACGCCGCCGCGCGGCCGAACACGAGCTCGAATGCGTCTGGCTGGACGGGCACACGGCCACCGCGGCGGACTGGGCCTTCTTCCACCGCTGCTACGCCATGACCTATGCCCTGCACCGCTCCACGCCCTACCTCAGCGCGGAATTCTTCCCGATGCTGGCCGCGCGCATGCCGGAGAACGTCCGCCTGCTGCTGGCGCGACGCAAGGGCCAGGCCGTGGCGGGCGCCTTTTTCCTGAAGGATGAGCACGCGCTGTACGGGCGTTACTGGGGCGCTAGCGAGCATCTGCCCTTCCTGCACTTCGAGCTGTGCTACTACCGGGCGATCGAGTACTGCATTGCGCACGACATCCCCCGCTTCGAGGGCGGCGCCCAAGGGGAACACAAGCTGTCGCGCGGTCTGGAACCGGTGGTCACGCGCTCGGCGCACTGGCTGCGCGACGAGCGTTTTGCCGATGCGGTGGACCGCTTTCTGGCGCGCGAAAGCGAAGGCATCGGTTTCTATCTGGACGAACTCTCGGAGCGCCTGCCGTTCCGGCGCGAACAGTCCTGAGAGGCTTCAGGGAGTGGCGTCAAAACCCGCGTCGGTAATGGCCTGACGCAAGGCTTCCACGCTGATCAGGGCGGGGTCGAAGTGCACCTGCGCCTGCGCCTCTTCGAGCCGGACCTCGGCATCGAAAACACCGGGCAGGGCTTTCAGCACACCAGTCACATTGCGCACACAACCGCCGCAGCTCATGCCGTCGACGCGAATCGTCACTTCACTCATGCCCAGCCTCCTGCACTGACCTGATCTTGCACTGCACCATAACGCGATTTCAGCATATCACGCCACTCCACAGTTGCCCGCCCAGATGCGGCGCGTGATAGAGCCCGAACACGCCGAAACCGAGCACCAGCGCACCCGCCACCAGGCGTACCCGCTGGTCGCGGGTGATGTCGCGGAAGCGCTTGAAGAGCATGCCGGCCAGCATCAGATTGGGCAGCGTGCCAAGGCCGAAGGCCAGCATCAGCCCTGCCCCGCGTCCGGCGGAGCCGGTGACCAGGGAAGTCGTCAGCACGCTGTACACCAGACCACACGGCAGGAAGCCCCACAGCAGACCCAGCGGCAGGGCCCGACCGACGGTACGGGCCGGCAGGAAGCGCGCGGTGAAGGGCTGGACACGGCGCCAGATCACTGCGCCGGCGCGCTCGACCGGCGCGAGCAACTGCGTGACGCCGGTCAGATACAGGCCGAGCAGGATCAGCATGATGTTGGCCGCCACGTACAGGCCCAGTTGCACCGGCAGGACGTCGCCGAACAGCATGCCGGCACTGCCGATGGCACCGGCAAAGCCGCCCAGCGCGGTGTAGGTGGCGATGCGCCCGAGGTTGTAGGCAAGGTGGATCGGCCACTGACGCGCGGACTTGCCGGGCATCTGTACCGACAGCGCGCCGACGATGCCGCCGCACATCGCCACGCAATGCGTGCCGCCGAGCAGGCCGATCAGGAAGACCGCGATGTAACCGGTTTCGGGCATGAATCAGGGACTTGGCGCGAAAGGAAGCGGGAGTCTACCCGTCTGCGCACGCACGGACCAGTGTCCGTTTCAGATCACGCGGGAGTAGCGCCTGCGCTCACGGTCCGCCCGCAGGTAGCGGTCAAACACCATGGCGATGACGCGCACCAGCATGCGGCCGGCCGGCTGCACGGTGATCCAGCGGTCGGAGATTTCGAGCAGGCCGGCCGTCTCCATCGCGCGCAGGTCGGCCAGTTCATCGGCGAAGTAGTCATCAAAGCGGATCAGATGCGCGATCTCGATGGATTCGATCGACAGCTCGAAGTGGCACATCAGCGCCTGGATGATGGAGCGGCGCAGCAGATCATCGGCGGACAGCTCGATGCCACGCATCACCGGCAACTCGTCGCGGTCGAGCGCGTCGTAATAGTCATCGATGATCTTGTGGTTCTGCGCATACACCGGCCCGATGCTGGCGATGGCCGACACGCCGAAGGCCAGCAGGTCGCACTCGGACTGCGTCGAATAGCCCTGGAAGTTGCGGTGCAGGCGCCCCTGACGCTGCGCCACGGCAAGTTCGTCGTCGGGGCGCGCGAAGTGATCCATGCCGATGTACACATAGCCCGCCTCGGTCAGCCGGCGGATGGCCAGTTGCAGGATCTGCAGCTTGGCATCCGGGCTGGGCAGCAGCGCCTCGTCGATACGCCGCTGTGGCTTGAAGGTGGCCGGCAGGTGGGCATAGCTGTAGAGCGAGATGCGGTCCGGCGCCAGTGCGATGACTTGCTGCAGCGTGCGATTGAAGCTGATCACGTTCTGCTGCGGCAAACCGTAGATCAGGTCGATGCTGACCGAACGGAAGCCCGTGGCGCGCGCTGCATCCAGCACCAGTCGGGTCTCCGCGAAACTCTGGATGCGGTTGACGGCCTGCTGCACCGCGGGGTCGAAATCCTGCACGCCCAGGCTCATGCGGTTGAAACCCAGCTCGGCGAGCAGCGCAACGGTGTCGAAATCGACCTTGCGCGGGTCGACCTCGATCGAATACTCGCCGCCGGGCTTGAGCGTGAAGTGCTTGCGCACCGACTCCATCAGGCCGCGCATCTCGTCGTGTGACAGGAAGGTCGGCGTACCCCCGCCGAGGTGCAGTTGGGTGACCTCGCGGCTGCCCTCGATATGGGCCGCCTGCAGCGCAATCTCCCTGGCAAGGTACTTGAGGTACCTGGCCGAGCGGCCATGATCCTTGGTGATGATCTTGTTGCAGCCGCAGTAGTAGCAGATGGTGTTGCAGAACGGGATGTGGAAGTACAGCGACAGGGGGCGCGCCACCCCGCCGAGGCTGCGCTTGTGCAGCCACTGCTGCAGCGCATGCGCATCGAAGGCCTCAACAAAGCGATCGGCCGTGGGGTACGATGTGTACCGCGGCCCGCTGACGTCGAAGCGACGGATCAGATCGGGATCGAAAACGACCGGCTGGTGAATGTCCATGAGTGCTGTTTCCTGCATGGCTGTCACGATCCCGGATTCGGCCTCCGGCTGTTTTGACGTGAATCAAACGCATGCGTGAATGACGCTGCGTGCCTCAGGGAGTGGCCCCAGGCAGTGACGAAAGCATCGGTCCAGATCAGCACCCCCGCGATGCGAGTGGCATGCTCGCAATGCAATCTCCACGAGCTGTGTCTCCCGGTCGGCATGTCCGCCGAGGAGATCGACCGGCTCGATCAACTCGTCGGTGCGCGCCGCAAGATCCGCAAGGGGCAGCACCTCTACCGCTCGGGCGACGCTTTCGAGGCGATCTACGCCATCCGCATCGGCTGGTTCAAGACCGACGTGCTGCTGGAAGACGGCCGTGAGCAGGTCACGGGCTTCCAGATGACCGGCGAGATGCTCGGACTGGACGGCATCAGCACCGAAAACCACAGCTGCAACGCGGTGGCGCTTGAAGACAGCGAAGTGTGCGTGTTGCCCTACGGTCAGCTGGAAGAACTCTCGCGCGAGGTCGAGGGCCTGCAGCACCAGTTCCACAAGGTGATGAGTCGCGAGATCGTGCGCGATCACGGCGTGATGATGCTGCTCGGCTCGATGCGCGCGGAAGAGCGGCTGGCCGCCTTCCTGATGAACCTGTCGCAGCGTTTCAACGCGCGGGGGTTCTCGCCGAACGAATTCAACCTGCGCATGACGCGCGACGAAATCGGTTCCTACCTGGGTCTGAAGCTGGAAACCGTGTCGCGCGTCTTCTCGCGTTTCCAGGACGAAGGGCTGATCACGGTGCAGCAGAAGCACATCCGCATTGTCGATCTGCCCGGCCTGCGCCGTCTCGTCCAGCAGTCCGGTACGCGCTGAGGCAGCGGCCTCAGTCCAGCGACTCGACCACCCCGGCCTCGGCCACACGCACCGTCCAGCCCAGACGCTGTCGCATCGCGTCGCCCAGGGCGTGGGCGGCATTGCTCTCGCCATGCACGACGAAGGCCTTGCGCGGCGGGCGCTCGAAAGCGCCCATCCACGCCAGCAAGGACGGCTGATCGGCATGCGCCGACAGACCGCCGATGGTATGCACCGAAGCACGCACCGGCACCCGCTCGCCGAACAGGTTCACCGAGCGAGCGCCGTCGACCAGGCGACGCCCCAGCGTACCGCCGGCCTGAAAACCGCAGATCACCACACTGCATTCCGGGCGCGGCAGATTGTGCGCCAGATGATGCTTGATGCGACCCGCCTCGCACATGCCGCTGGCGGAGATGATGACCAGCCCGCGCTTGCGCGCGTTGAGCGCAATCGACTCTTCCACGTCGGATACGAAACGGATCGCAAAACGCTGCGGGTGGGCCAGTGCCCAGTCACGCAGCTGCCGTGTTTCCTCATCCCACAGGCTGTCGTGCGCCAGCGTCAGTTCGGTCACGGCCGAGGCCATCGGCGAGTCCACCACCACTTCGAGCTGCGGCACCCGGCCGCGCCGCACCAGATCGGCGAGGATGTAGATGAGTTCCTGCGTGCGTCCCACGGCAAAGGCCGGGATCACCACATTGCCACCGCGCCGCTCCAGCGTATCGCGCAGGATGAACACCAGTTCGTCCTCGGTCTGCTCCATCGAGCGATGGGCCCGATCACCGTAGGTAGACTCGATGACCAGATAGTCGGCCGAAGTCACGTGCACCGGATCCCGCAGCACCGGCCGCGTCCGCATCCCCAGATCGCCGGAGAACACGATGCGCCGCGTCACGCCGGCGTGTTGCAGATCGACTTCGATGATGGCCGAACCGAGGATGTGACCGGCCTCGCGAAAACGGACCGTAACACCCTCCCGCGGGGAAAACGACGTCTCGTAGGGCTGAGGATTCAGGCGGGACAGGCTGATGCGCGCTTGCTCGACGGTATACAGCGGCGCGGCATTGGACAGGCTGCGAGCGTTCCGGGAGCGCGAGCGGCGATTCTTCCACTCCGCTTCCTTCTCCTGGATATGCCCGGCATCCAGCAGCATGATGCCCAGCAGGTCGGCCGTCGCCTCGGTGACATACACCGGGCCGCGCCAGCCCAGCGCCACCAGCCGCGGCAACAGGCCGGAGTGGTCGAGGTGGGCGTGCGTCAGCAGCACGAAATCGATGTCCTTGAGCGGGAAGTCCAGCGCCCGCAGATTCTTCAGCGCAGCATTGCGCCCGCCCTGGAACATGCCGCAATCGACCAGGAAGCTGCCACCGCCCCACGTCACCCGCGCACACGAACCGGTTACCTCTCCGGCCGCGCCATGAAACTCGATCTGCATCCAACCTCCGGTTAAAACTGCCTGCCGCAAGCCGTTGCGGGCGGTGGCTATAATGGCGTCATCCCAATCCGGTAACGGAGTTGCGCCATGTTCCAACACATTCTTGTCCCGACCGACGGCTCCGAACTCTCGCAGGCGACCGTCGACAAGGCCGTGCGCTTCGCGTCCGAGATCAGCGCGCGCATCACCTTCTATTATGCCCAGCCGGATTTCCCGATGCCGATCTACGGCGAGGGCGCACTGATCGACCCGACCACGCCAGAGCAGTTCGCGCAATCGGCAGCGGCCGAAGCCCAGGCCATCCTGGACCGGGCAAGCGCTTCCGCGCAGGCTGCCGGCGTCACGGCAAACGTCGATTCGGTGGTATGTGAAGTACCCTACGAGGGCATCATCGAAGCGGCAGAACGCCATGACTGCGATCTGATCTTCATGGCCTCGCACGGCCGCAAGGGCCTGGCCGGATTGCTGCTCGGCAGCGAGACCCAGAAGGTGCTCTCGCACAGCAAGATTCCGGTGCTGATCTACCGCTGAGGCATGCAAGCAAAACGGCCCCTTGCGGGCCGTTTTGTCATCCGTGGGCGTGATGGTGTCCGTGCAATGCGTCCGTGCGACGAACGTCGGGCGTACCGGACCCGCGGGCAACCGGGCGGACCGGCGGAGCATCCGCACCTGCCGGCTTTTCCACCAGATACAGGCTCAGCAAGCTGGAAGCGGCACACACCGCCCAGAAGGCGAAGAAGCCGATCGAGTACGTTGCCAGCGGGGAATACTCCACGACGTTACCGAGCAGATACAGCTCACGCGGATTGACCAGCGTGAAGAACAGGGTTTCGGCAACGCCGGCAACCACAAACGAAGGCCACAGCACCAGGATCCATCTGATCATTTGCGATTCCTCCTCGCACGACCGGACTCCTACGCCTGCGCTGCCCGCTCTGCGGCCGACATGCGCAAACTCCGCCACTTCGGGGTTCAGTATGTGCCTGAAGGGACGAAGAATCAAACGTCGTACGGAAGGATGCGGACCTGCGTTTCATCGGGGATGCGCACATCTCCATGCAGGCGCCACACGCGCTCCGGATCCTCGATCTGGACGTGCCAGCGGCCCAGCGACATCGGCGCAATCGGCCCGGCATACTGGCCATCGACGCGCGGCAGTCGCAGCACCTGATCAAAGCCCGCCCGCGTGGGGTGGATGATCGTGACGATGAGCTCAGGCGGCAGTTCAACACCTTGCTTAGCGTCGAGCGCAATACGGATCTCCTCCGCACGGACACCCACCTCCGCAGCCAGACCCTGCTCTGCAGCCACGACCGAACGGGCGATGGTCTGGTCGATCGCGCGGCCCTGGCGGTAGTAATCGTCGACCACCAGACCGTCATTGGTGGTGATGGCGAGATACAGCAGCACGCCGCCGAGCACCAGCGAGATGCCCGGCATCACCATCAGCAGCCATGGCCAGCGCTGCCTGTACCAGGGAGTCGGATCGTAGGAGGGGTCGCTGCGGGTGTTCATCTGCTCATCCTGATCATTGCGGCATGATGAAGGTGGTCTGCTCGCGCACCTTCAGGTCTTCCGCGGTCACTTCAAAGGCAATCTCGTGCACGCCCGGCGCGACCGCATCGTAGGGCACACGCACATTCACCGAGACCGACTCCATCCCGGCCGCCGGCAGCAGCGCCAGCGTGGAACCGACGACCTGCGCACCTTCAATCCCGCTTACATCGACGACCACTTCGCGCGGAAGTTCGGTCATGTTCATGATCTGCAGACGGTAGACGTTCTCGATCATGCCGCCCTCGACCTCACGCGCAAGCGCGGCGCGGTCGCGGATGATGTCGACGCGCATGTCCGGGCGCAGCAGCAGTGCAGCAAGGGTGGCCGAACAGATCGCGACCAGCAGCGCCGCGTACACCAGAATGCGTGGGCGCAGGATGTGGGCGATGATGTCCTTGCGCGTCCAGTGCTGCTTGACCGCGTTCTCCGTCGAGTAACGGATCAGGCCACGCTCGTAACCCATGCGATCCATGACATCGTTACAGCCGTCGATACAGGCACCGCAACCGATGCACTCGTACTGCAGACCGTCGCGGATGTCGATGCCGGTAGGGCAGACCTGCACGCAAATGTTGCAGTCAACGCAGTCACCCTTGCCGATACTCTTCGGGTCGACACCCTTCTTGCGCGAACCACGCGGGTCACCGCGCTCGCTGTCGTAGGTCACGACCAGCGTATCCGGGTCGAACATCACCCCCTGGAAGCGCGCGTAGGGGCACATGTAGAAGCACACCTGTTCGCGCAGCACGCCGGCGAAGATGTAGGTGAAGGCGGCGTAGAACAGCGTCCAGAACAGCACCCAGCCACCGACGTCAAACGCGGCAAAGGAATCGATGAGCCCGTCGAGCGGGGTGAAGTAGGCGACGAAGGTGAAACCGGTCCACAGCGCAACGATCGCCCACACCGCGTACTTGGCCGTGCGCAGCATGGCCTTGTGCGGGCTCATGGGCGCTTCATGCAGCTTGCGACGCGCAACGTGATCGCCTTCGATCTTCTCCTCGATCCACATGAAGATCTCGGTGTACACCGTCTGCGGACAGGTGTAGCCGCACCACAGACGGCCGGCGATGGCGGTGAAGAAGAACAGGCCGAAAGCCGAGATGATCAGCAGGATCGCCAGATAGATGACGTCCTGCGGCCAGAACACCCAGTTGAAGATGTAGAACTTGCGTTCGGCCAGATTGAACAAAACGGCCTGCCGCTCGTTCCATTCGAGCCAGGGCAAGCCGTAGTAGAGAATCTGCGTGAACCAGACGAAGAACCAGCGCCAGTTGGCAAAGTTGCCTTTGACCGAGCGCATGTGGATCTTTTTGCGTGATGCGTACAGTGAGTCGCTTTCTTCCTGTTGCGCCTTGCTGCCTTTCGCCATGGTCTTCCGTTCCGGATGTTGCAGGAGTCCGCCCCGGCTGATGCGGGGGGACGGGACAGGGCTTAATTGTTTGGGTTTTTTGTGAGGCCCCCGACGTTTGTGGGCAGCAGATTGAACTTTTGTTAAACCAGGAAGTAAAC
>JAJLLM010000093.1:0-4455 GCA_033837965.1 Pseudazoarcus pumilus | reverse complement strand
GCGCGGGCCGGCGTCACCGGCCGGATCGCTCATGTGGTCGTCGTGCTTGGCATGCAGCATCAGCGAGGTGCCCTTGCCGCCCAGCAGGCTGTGGGGCTGACCGGCTTCCAGCGTGACGAGGGTGTTGAGCACTTCGACGGTCAGCTCACCCGAGGCCGGCACATGGATGTTCGGCATGTCGCCGGCGTGCGGGCCGTCGGCCGCCATCAGGCCGTGCTTCTTGCCGTGCGGGTTGAAATGGCCGCCGGCGCTGGTGAAGGGCGGCTCGCACAGGCCCGCGCCGTGGATGTGGAAGGCGTGTTCGCCGGGTGCGACACCCTTCAGTTCGGCCTTGATCAGCACGCCGGTGGGGGTTTGCGTGAAGCTGGCAGTGCCGTGGCTGGCGCCGTCGGCGCCTTTCAGTTCGGCGCTGGCGGTCGGGGCGGCCCGCGCCGCGGCGCCGAACAGCAGGCCGCCTGCGAGGACGAGCAGATGCAGGCTGGGAATGGATTTCATGGTGGTCTCCGGAGGGGACGAGGGCAGGCGGCACGGGCCGGCTGTCAGTGCAGCATAGTTGCCGCACCTGCCGCCCACAAACCGGATGCCGGCATGGCGTCAGAGGCGGACCACGCCGCAAGCCATCCGCATGGTCGAATTGCTGCCGCGGCGTACATGCACGATCAAGGCGGTGCCGCGGCCGTCGATGAGGCTGTTGGCGCTGCCGCGCTCCAGCGTGACGCGGTTGTTGAGCATTTCGACGGAGGTTTCTGCGCCGGAGATGTCGATCTTGGGCATCTCGCCCGCCGCCTCGAATGCGCCGCCTGCGGAACTGAAAGGGGGGCTGCAGGCCCCGACCGCGTGAATGCGCAGCGCGGCCTCGCCGGGTGGCAAGCCCTTGAGCGCAGCTTTGATCAGCACGCCCTTGGGCGTCTGCGTGAGGGTGGCGGTGCCGTAGTCTTCGCCGTAGGCGCCGACGAACTGCACATAGGCCTTCGCCTGCGCGTGTGCGCCGGAGGCAATCGACATCAGGGCAATCAGGGTGAGGCCGGACAGGGTGCGATGCAGCTTCATGGCGGGGCGGCTCCCTTGCTGGCGACCGGATGTCGCGTGGGCTACACCATAGTCCCCTTGTGCCCGCGCCACAAACGCCGTCAGCCGTTGTTGCGGAAGTGGTGCACGGTCAGCCACACGGTGCGCTCGAAGGTGGCGGCAACGCGATGACGCAGGCCGGCCGGCAGCACCAGCCAGTCTCCGGCGCGCAGCGTGCGGCGGCTGCCGTCGCCGAATTCGATCACCGCTTCGCCGCTGGCCACCATCACCCATTCGTCCTGCGGCTGTTCATACCAGAAGCCCTCCGGGCTGGCGTGCTCGTGCGAGACGATGCGCTCGATGCGCAGACCGGCGGCCTCGAAGAGATTCTCGAAGGCTTCGCCACCGGCGGGAGCCGGCAGCGCGGACAGCAGATTGCCGCAGACCACCTGTGTGGCAAGTGGCTCGCTCATGCGCGTGCGCGGGTGACGTAATCGAGCACGGCCGCCATCAGCGCCTGATTGGCGTCGGTGTGCTGCGGCAGTGCGGCGAGGATGTCTTCTTCCTCCTGCACATAGCGCTCCGGTACCAGTTCATCGCCACAGGCTTCGAGCAGCGCGTCGAGGCTGTCGGGCGTGGTTTCGAGGTGGAATTGCAGGCCGATCACGCGATCGCCGAGCTGGAAGGCCTGATGGCTGCAGGCCTCGCTGCTGGCGAGGAGTTTCGCGCCGGGCGGCAGGGCGAAGGTCTCCCCGTGCCAGTGCAGCACGGTGCTGCGTTCGGGGAAGCGGAAGCCGTCGTCGGTCGGTACGGCGCTGATGTCGAACCAGCCGATCTCGGCGTGTTCGTTGGGGCCGACGCGGGCGCCCAGCGCACTGGCGATGAGCTGCGCACCCAGGCACACGCCGACCACGGCCTTGCCGGCGGCGACGCATTGCGCGAGAAAGCGCTTTTCCTCGGCCAGCCATTCGTGAAACCACTCGTCATTGACGCTCATCGGCCCGCCCATGGCAATCACCAGATCCGGCTCGTTGGCGGCCGGCAGGGGGTCGCCGGCATACAGGCGCACGGTGGTGACTTCGGCGTTTCGGCCGGCCAGCCAGTCGGCGATGCTGCCGGGGCCCTCGAACGGGACGTGCTGCAGGATGACGGCTTTCATGGCTGTGCGATGTCCTCCCGGGCGACAAAGGCACGTTTGACGACGACCGCGCTGTTGCGCGGCAGGATGAGATGGCCGCGGTGTTCGAAATGCACCTTGGTGAAGGCCGCGCCGTACAGCAGCAGCAGCGAGGAGTAGTACACCCACAGCAGGATCAGCACCACCGAGCCGGCGGCGCCGAAGGTCGACGCGGTGGCGGTGTGGGCCAGATACAGCGCGATGCCGAAGCGCCCGAAGGAGAACAGCACGGCGGTGACGATGGCGCCCACCAGCACGTCACGCCAGCTCAGCGTCACGTCCGGCAGCACCTTGAAGATGGTGGCGAACAGCGCGGCCACCAGCGCCAGCGAGATCACCACCTCCAGCCCGCCGAGCACCGTGGCGATGGCCGGAATCAGGCTTTCCGCGGCGTTCAGCGCGGCACTCACGGCCACGCCGATGGACAGCGACACCAGCAGGATGAAGCCGATCGCCAGCACCACGGTGAGCGACAGCACACGGTTCTTGATGTACAGCAGGATGCCGTTGTAGCCCGGCTTGGAGGTCACGCCCCAGATCACGTTGAGCGAGAACTGCATCTGCGCGAACACCGTGGTGGCGCCGAGGAAGAGCGCGCCGAAGCCGAGCAGCGTGGGCATCAGGCCGGATTCCTTGGGGCGCGACTGCAGCACCGCGTTCTCGATGGCCTGCGCGGCGCCGGGGCCCATGATGTCCTGCAACTGGTTGAAGATCTCGCCGCGTGCGGCTTCCTCGCCGAACACCAGCCCCATCAGCGCGACCGCGATGATCACCACCGGCGCCAGCGAGAACAGCGTGTAGAAGGCCAGCGAGCCGGCGTAGCTGAAGGCATTGCACTGCAGCCACAGCTTGACCGAGTCGCGCAGCACGCGATACCAGAACACGATCTCGTCACGTACCCGCCGGAAGGCGTCGCCGATCTTGCGGAAGAGGGTCACAGGGCGTTCTCCATAGCGCATGCCGGCCCAAGTTTAGCGCGCACGCCGCAGGCGGATGTCCACTTCGCGTTCTACGAAATGCCATTCCTCGCTCGCCCGCAATTGCGCCAGCAGGGCGTCGAAGCGGGCCTCGTCCTGCGGTGCGTACTCGAACCAGGTGAGGAAGTCGAAGGGCGCATCCTCGACGAGGTCGCGGCAGTGGTGCAGGCGCCGCGTGATGCCGGCGCCGAGTTCCAGCCCGAGGGCGATATGGCGCGATTGCGTCTCGAACACGGCGCGGCGCTCGTCCTGTGTCATTGCCCACCAGTCGGCGGACTTGCGCAGCGCAATGAGGGCCGCACAGGTCGGCGCCGTCGCCGTCGGCAGCGCGAGCAGCGCGGATTTCTCGGGGCGCGTGACATAGCGCTCGTTGCTGAGCATGCCGGAAAGGCTCCACGCGCAGTCGGCCGGTGTGCCGACGGCGTTGTGCACCGCCAGTCTTGCGGCCGCAGCGAGGCCGTCGCCGAGCGGGGCAAAGATGCGCGCGATGCACCATTCGCCGTGTTCTCCTGCCGCAAAGGTGTAGCCGCGTTTGCTCATGCCGCTTGCTCCCAGTCCTCGCGCCGCAGGCGATACAGCACATGCTCGCGCAGCGGGCTGCCCGGCGGGATGGCGGGGTGTTGAAAGGTGTATGAGGCGCGCCGCATGCCCAGACGCTGCATCACGGCCTGCGAGCGCAGATTGGGCAGCGAGGTGAAGGACACGATCTCGTCCAGGCCCAGCCGCGCAAAACCGATCTCCAGCGCCGCACGTGCCGCTTCGGTGGCGTAGCCCTGGCCCCAGTGTGCCGGTGCCAGTCGCCAGCCGATCTCGACGCAGGGCGAGCAGGGCAGTTCCGGCGCCGGCACGTGCAGGCCGACAAAGCCGATGAAGCGCGCACCGCCGCGCACCTCCACTGCCCACAGGCCCCAGCCGCGTTCGCTGATCAGGTCGCGGATGCGGCGTGCCACCGCGCGGCTCTCGGGCGGGCGCATCAGCTCGGGGAAGAACTCCATCACGCGCGGATCGGCGTTCATCGCGGCGAACGGCACCACATCGCTGGCGCGCCACTGACGCAGGCGCAGGCGCGGCGTGTCGATCTCGATGATCGGCCGTGTGGGCAGGATCAACTCGCTGTCGGGGGCGTCGGCGCCGGTCTGCATGGGGCGATTATGTCAGGCCGCGCGGGCAGCGGGGCGGGAGGGCTTGTTGTATCCTTCGGCTTTCCGTGCGTGCGACCCGTCCCATGATCGTGTTCGGCATTGCGGGGTGGTCGGGCGCCGGCAAGACCACCCTGATCGAGAAGCTCATTCC
>JAJLLM010000092.1:0-14328 GCA_033837965.1 Pseudazoarcus pumilus | reverse complement strand
AGAGATAAGGCATCGTTCGACTCGTTCGCGTGGAGGAAATGCGCACGAGGGGCGGACGAAAGGACGCGGCCGGAGCGGCCATCGAGAACGTCAAGCTTCCCTACGCTGGCATTATCCAGGTCAGGTTCAAGGGTGTTTCTCACCCGAAGACAACGTCTTCAGGACCCCTAGCGAGGCGAGATACTAGCACCGGCCGGACCCGGCCCGAAGGACTGGTTTGTGGAATGTTGACGTGGGGCAAGTGCGGCGGCGGCCAAGCGAACCAGTCATCCCCGATCGCGACCTCAGGCGCGATCGGGTAGCCTGTCCCCGCGAGGGCCCGTTGCATTACGCGCCTGCCCGCCAGTCAGACGAACACACGTTGTGAGCCCCGACATGCCTCGCCTTCCGCTCCCCGCCACCACCGATCTGCCGCGTCGCCGCATGCTGTGCCGTCTCGCCGCGCTGCCGCTGTGCGTTCTGGCCTCGCCAGCCTTCGCGCAGCAGCTTGAAACCATTCAGCTCCGCCATCAGACGCCCGACCGCGTGCTGCCAATACTCCAGCCGCTCCTCGCGCCCGGCGGAACCCTGACCGGCTTCAATGACAAGCTCTTCCTGCGCACCACGCCGGACAACCGCAAGCAGATCCTGCAGGTGCTGGCCGAGATCGACACCCCGTTGCGGCAACTGATCATTCAGGTGCGTAGTCAGGGTAGCCGCAGCCAAGGCCAGCGGGGCTTCTCGATGGGCGGGGATGTGGTGGTCGGCGGCAGCGGCACGCGGATTGAAGGGAGCGTGCGTGACAGCGAGCGCACGCGAAGCAGTTCTGGCGAACAGCGCATACGGGCCACCGAAGGCAGCCCGGCCTTCATACAGGTGGGGCGCTCGTTTGCCATCCCGCTGCGCGAGGTGGTAATTGGGCCGAACAGGACGATCATCCGTGAGAGCACCGTCTGGCGGGATGTCGGGAGCGGGTTTCATGCGGTGCCGCGCGTGAGCGGGCAGCGTGTGACACTGGAAATCAGCCAGTTTGCCGATACCGCCACGAGCCGACGCGGAGATGCCGACACCCGCCAACTGAGCACGACGATCAGCGGCCAACTGGGCGAATGGATCGAACTCGGCGGCACCACTGCTTCAGACCAGAGCCATGGCTCCGACCTGCTCGGTCGCGGCAGTCATCGGGAAGCGAGCCAGCAATCGATCTGGTTGAAGGTGGATCTGGCGCAGTAAGCCGAAGCTTGCAGGCCTCTCAGGGGAACCCTGATTGGGCGCTGAAGAGGAGGTGGCCGATGAATTTGGTCTGGTTTCTGCCACCAGGCTGAGCAGGGGCTGTGCGCTGGGGGTGTGCAGCAGGGCTACGACCAGTTCTGCGATGGCTGCGCCCTCGTCGCCAAAGGCCTTGGCGTGCACGTTCTGGATGGAGGGCGTGTCGGGTGTAACGGCTTCTCGCGTGTGCATGGGGCTTTCTTGAGCGCCTATCCTGGCTTCAGCCCAGCCACCCCACCACATGCGGCCCGAAGGCGAGGCCGCACAGCAGTGCCACCGGCAGGTTGAGGAAGAACCATGGGTCGCCCTTCCTGAACAGCTGCCGCCATGGAATGCCTCGACGCAACTTCTGCCAGGCCAGCAGGCCGGTGTAGGTCAGCAGGGTGACGACGATGATCGCGAGGCCTTCGGCCATGGTTTTCCCCCTTGATTTCGGGCCGGCGGTGATGGCCGGAAGTATGGCCGCTTTTGCGGCGCGCTGCGGCGCCATTGCCGCCGTTCGGCGGTGCTGGCCGATTGTGGCGCGGCTTGCGGCTCGGGGCAGTGCTGGGTATGCCGATGTTCATGCTGTGGGCGTTCCTGCGGGCCTGAGCCACGCCGCCTGCGCCGTGGTGTATCCAATCTTTGCATCCGGATTGTTGAGAATTGTTCTCATGCATAATCCTTGTCAGCGGGAAACCCCGTCCCGACTGAAAAGGAGTCCGACATGACTATCTCTTACGATGATCCTGCCGCTGCGCGTCAGCCGTGGGCCGACGTGATCGCCGATCAGGCGGCCGAGATCGAACACCTGCAGGCCGAGATGATGCGCATGCGTGGCGAGATGATCGCGCAGCGCACCGCCCTGGCGCTGGCCGACGAGGCGCACGCCGCGCTGGAGGCCAGTGTGCCGGGCCTGCCGCGGCGTGCCCGCCTGGCGCGCCGGGTGGAGTCCTTGATGTCGCGGGTGCAGGAACTCATGCGCGAGAAGCGCCAGCCACAGCGCGCGGCCGGTTTGCCCGCCATGCTGCCCGGTCTGCACGGCAAGTCGGTGCTGTGCCTGGGCAGTTCCGCGCCGGAGGTCGAGGCGGCGCGCGAGCTGGTCGAACGCTCGGGCGGAGCCTTCACGCTGCGCCTGCCGCCGGCGGACGAGCGCGATTGCGGTACGGTCGAGGCCTGCCTGGCGGCGGCCGACCTGGTCATCTGCCACATCGGACAGATCGGCCATGAGGTGTTCCGCCGCGTGCAGGATTACTGCCTGCGTTCGCGCAAGCACTGCCTGATGGTGGGGGCTTGAGCGGTTTCCGGTTTGTAAAACAAACGAGAACCATTACCATGTAGCCCGTCCCGCAGATCGGCGCGCAGGTGTTGCGCGTCGTGACGTGGTAACCACGGGCAGTGCGGCTGCCGCCGGCTTCCTCGTCATCTGCGAGCGGTGCCGGTGCCGACCGCACAACTGCCCGTCCTGAATGGGAAGGGTGTTCATGTCTTCAAGTATTTCCGGGGTTTCCGCGGCCTGGGCGCGCGGCGTATGCGGCGTGGTCGTGGCCTTGTGCGCCTTCGCGGCGCATGCCGATTACGTGTGGATCGAGCGCAATGATGCCTCCGCTGCCACGGTGCACGCCGGGCGTCTGGACGGCGAGCGCGAGGCGCTTGATCCGGCCCGCACCGAAGTGCGTTCCGGCGGGGCGCAGGTCGAGGTCACGGCGGAGGGCAAGAGCCTGCGTCTGAGCGGCCTTGAGGAAGGCAAGGATGTGCGCCTGCGCACGCATGCCGAGCAGGGCGAGGGCGTGCTGATGTATTACCAGACGCGCCATGGCCGCAACGAGACCACGCCAGAACTGGATTTCGAACTGGTGCCGACGGAGCCCGGCGGCAACACCTTCCGCCTGATGTGGATGGGCAATCCGATGAAGGCCTCGCACGTGCAGGTCGTTACGTCCGAGGGCTGGAGCCGCGTGCTGGAGCCGGCTGAGGACGGCAGCGTGACGCTGACCACGCCGTTTCCGGGGCTGTACGTGCTGTACATGAGCGCGCGCACCAGCGGTTGGGCCGAGGTGGATGGCAAGCGCTACAAGGACGTGCGTCACACCGCCACGCTGAGCTTCAACGTCGCGCCCTGAGCGCAACACGCCCGGCGCTGCGCCGGGCGTTCATCCCCGCCGCTATTGCAGCGGCGGTTCTTCCGGCACCGGCAGCACCAGGATGCCTTCTTCCAGTAACTCTCCGAGG
Source organism: Pseudazoarcus pumilus (assembly GCA_033837965.1). Classification (GTDB taxonomy): domain Bacteria; phylum Pseudomonadota; class Gammaproteobacteria; order Burkholderiales; family Rhodocyclaceae; genus Pseudazoarcus; species Pseudazoarcus pumilus_A. Next base: position 10,869 of record JAJLLM010000092.1, on the reverse strand, counting down.
TCGTCGCCACTGGCGCGGCCACGGATGTTGCGTGCCTCCGCCTCGCCGTAATGGATGCGGCGGGCCTCCAGCGGAAACTGCTCGCCCACGTCTTCGGCGCTGCGTGCGGCCTGTCGCAACGCGGCGATGATCTGCGCGGGGTCCACCGGCGGCTGCGGTGCTGCGGGCTCACCGCGCGCCGCGGCGGTGTTCACGTAGGGTGCGGACGGGCGGCGCTCGATGTGGGTCGAACCGCATTGCGGGCATTCGACGAGGCCGCGCGAACGCTGGTCGGCAAACGCGTCGGCGTTGGCGAACCAGCCTTCAAACAGGTGTTGTCTGTCGCAGCAAAGGTTGTAGACGATCACCGAGGGCTCCGCGGAGACATGGTGCCGAGGACGGGACTTGAACCCGTAAGGCTTGCGCCGGCGGATTTTAAGTCCGCTGTGTTTACCAGTTTCACCACCCCGGCAGGCCGGCCCGGTCAGGCCGGGCAGGGGCGCATTCTAGCGCAGGCGCCGCACCACGCCTGAATCTTCGAGACTCATGCCTGGTGCGGACGTGCGTGGGGCGATCAGAACTTCTTGCGCGCGCGGGGAGGCTTGTCGCCGCCTTCGGAGCGGAACGGGCGGTCGCCGCGGTCGGCGCGCGGAGCACGCTCTTCACGGCCGGCAAAAGGCTTGCCGAGGCCCGGCTTGCCGAAGGATTTGCGCGGCGGGCGGTCAGCCGGGGCGTCGTCGCGGTTGCGCGGGGCCGGACGGCCGCGCGGGTTGCGTTCGGCGTGGGCGTCTTCTTCCGGCGTGAGCGGGCGGGTGTGCAGGATGAACTGGCGCACGCGCAGGCGGGACAGCGTCTCCATCAGATCGGCCGGCATGGAGGCCGGCAGTTCGACGGTGGAGTAGTCCTCGTAGAGGTTGATCTGGCCGATGTGACGGCTGTCGATGCCGGCTTCGTTCGCAATGGCGCCGACGATGTCCTTGGGGCTGATGAGCTGGTTCTTGCCCACGGCGATGCGGTAGCGGACCAGCTTGCCGTCGGCGAAGTCGCGACGGCGTTCGAGGATCTGCTCGCGGTTGTCGCGCGGCTTGCCGTCGCGCGGGGCGCGTTCGGGGCGCTGCGGGGCGGCTTCCATCTTGGCGAAGTCACGGCCGCCTTCGTCGGGCAGTTGCAGCGGGCGGTCGCGCGTGGCCATGCTGGCCAGTGCGGCGGCGATGTCGTGCAGTTCGTGCGTGCCGTCGGCTTCGAGGCTGGCGACGACGTCACGGAAGAAGTCCAGATCATCGGACTGCAGCACGGCTTCGACCTGCTCGCGGAACAGCGCGATGCGGCGGTCGGCAATGGCCTCGCGCGAAGGCAGCGGCAGCGGTTCGATCTTCTGGCGGGTGGCACGCTCGATGGTCTTGAGCATGCGGAACTCGCGCGGCGTGACGAACAGGATGGCGGTGCCCAGACGGCCAGCGCGGCCGGTGCGGCCGATGCGGTGCACGTAGGCTTCGGTGTCGTACGGAATGTCGTAGTTGATGACGTGCGTGATGCGCGGCACGTCCAGCCCGCGCGCGGCGACGTCGGTGGCGATGACGATGTCGATGCTGCCGCGCTTGAGCTGCTCGACCACGCGCTCACGCAGCTGCTGGGTCATGTCGCCGTTGAGGGCGCCGACGGCATGGCCGCGTGCTTCCAGACGGGTGGCGAGCTCTTCGGTGGCGACCTTGGTGCGCACGAAGATGATGCCGGCGTCCATGTCCTCGATTTCGAGGATGCGGGTCAGGGCGTCGAGCTTGTGCGCCACGCTGACCTGACAGAATTTCTGCGTGATGGTCGACACCGTGGTGGTGGCGGCCTTGATTTTCACTTCCTGCGGCTCGCGCAGGTAGCGGTGCGCGATGCGGCGGATCGGCTCCGGCATGGTGGCCGAGAACAGCGCGGTCTGACGCTCGGCCGGGGTGTGGCCGAGAATCCATTCGACGTCGTCGATGAAGCCCATGCGCAGCATCTCGTCGGCTTCGTCGAGCACCAGCGTCTTGAGGTTGTCCAGCACCAGGCTCTTGCGCTCGATGTGGTCCATGATGCGGCCCGGCGTGCCGACCACGACGTGGGCGCCGCGCTTCAACTGGCGCAGCTGCACGACCATGCTCTGGCCGCCGTACACCGGCAGCACGTGGAAGCCGGGCATGTGCTTGGCGTAGCGCTGGAAGGCCTCGGACACCTGGATGGCCAGTTCGCGCGTGGGCGCGAGCACCAGCACCTGCGGGCGGTTGTCGGAGAGGTCGATGCGCGCCAGCGCGGGCAGCGCGAAGGCGGCGGTCTTGCCGGTGCCGGTCTGCGCTTCGCCGAGGATGTCGGCGCCTGCGAGCAGCGGCGGGATGCACGCCGCCTGGATGGGCGACGGGGTTTCGTAGCCGACTTCTTCGAGCGCCGAGAGAAGCTGGGCGCCGAGGTCGAGCTGTTTGAAATTCTCAATAGTGATGGTCATGGTCTTGCGGCGAGCTGCCGGTGGTAAAACAGGGAAGGGGTAATGCGGGGCAGCGCCGTAGGCGATGGTGCATCGTTCGGGAGGGGCTAGCCTGCTTGCTGCGGACGGGCACAACTCCGGTGCCGCGCATCATACCGGATCGGCACTTCCCCTGCTTGACTTTGCGGGGCGAAGCTGGCAGCCCGCAGCGGGGCGGCAGGCGTGTTGTACCGACTGATGACAATGCCGCAGGTGGCGATGGTTTTTTTGCCGCATTCCTGCCATGGCAGTTCGGCTTTGCGTTACTGTCGGTCGCGAGGGCAATAACAACAAGAGCGGTGCTGCAAGCTGACACTGCGGAAAGCTTCTGGCGGAGGAGAGAGAGGGATGCTCAAGCACACCTCAGGCGGCAAGGTGGCCGCCGCAACGGAGGCGGTCGGCAAGCCGGCGCGCCGCAGGTTCCTGACCGGCACGGCGGCCGGGGTGGCCGCGGCGGGGTTTCCGATGGTGTCGTTCGCGCAGACGCAGGTGCTGCAGTTCCAGAGCACCTGGCCGTCGCGCGACATCTTTCATGAATACGCGGCGGACTTCGTGCGCACGGTCAACGAGATGTCCGGGGGCCGCCTGCGCATGAACCTGTTGCCCACCAGTTCGGTGGTCGGCTCGTTCCGCCTGCAGGATGCCGTGATCAAGGGCGTGCTCGATGGCGGGCATGGCGTGGCGGCCTACTGGTACGGCAAGTCCAAGGCCTTTTCACTGTTCGGCACACCGCCGCCGTTCGGCTGGGATGCGCACCAGTTTCTCGGCTGGATCAAGTACGGCGGCGGGCAGCAGCTGTACGACGAACTGCTCGAACGCATGAAGCTGGATCTGGTGGGCTTTCTGGCCGGCCCGATTCCCACCCAGCCGCTGGGCTGGTTCCGCGAGCCGATCCGCTCGGTCAAACAGTTCAAGGGGCTGAAGTACCGCACCGTGGGGCTGGCGGCGGACGTCATGCGCGAGGTCGGTGCGGCGGTGACGATTCTCGGTTTCGGTGACGTGGTGGCGGCGCTCGAACGCGGGTTGCTGGACGGGGCGGAGATCAACGGTCCGTCGTCGGACCGCCTGCTCGGGCTGCCGGAAGTTTCCAAGACCCTGATGATGCGTAGCTACCATCAGGACTGCGAATCCTTCGAGATCATCTTCAACCGCACGCGCTTCCGCCAGCTCTCGCCGGAGTTGCAGGCCATCCTCAAGTACGCCGCCGAGGCTTCATCCAGCGACATGTACTGGAAAGCCATGCGGCGCTACCCGGAGGATCTGGAGAAGATGCGCCGGGACGAGGGCGTGAAGACCTACATCACCCCGGACGAAATACTGGACGCCCAGCTCAAGGCCTGGGACGTGGTGATCGAGCGCGAATCGACGGCCGACCCCTTCTTCCGCCGCGTCATCGATTCGCAGCGCGCCTACTGCCAGAAGACGGTGGCGTTTCACATCGAGAACAACGCGCCGAAGGAGCCGGCCTACCGGCACTTCTTCGGGCGCAGCCCGGCGGCCGACTCCAGCAAGCTCTGAGAGGCGTCGCGGCTATTCGGCCGCGTGCGCGCGGCCGCCGCCGCCGCGCGATTCCGAGGGCACGCCGATGCGACCGATGCCCGGCAGCTTGAGCGCCGGCGGCCAGACGTCCACGCCGGCGGTGAGGCCGAGCACGTTCACTTCCAGCCCTTCCTCCGGCGACAGCACCACGCCCAGCAGCCCGGCCAGCGAAACCTGCATGCCCGACCCGCTGGCCGGACGGGCGAACACGCCGCCCTGCGGGATGTAGTCCTTGCCGATGGCGGTGGGCGGCAGATCCAGCGACAGCTCCGGCACGGCACGGCCGAGGTAGGCGATGTAGGTGTTGCTGTTGGGGCCGGGCCAGATGCGGTATTCGTCGTTGTGCGGATACACGCGGCTGGCCGCGTGCAGGCGGCCGATCATCTCGTTCACGTTCGGTCCGCCGCGCACCTCGCGCACCAGCGTGGGCTCGGCACCGTACCAGTAGCCGTCGGGAATGCCGGGGCCGACGCGCACCGCCTGCCCGCCGCGCATGACCTGCCAGCCCATCACCTCGAAGCGCGTCCAGGTGTCGCTGTCGGTGGTCTTGGCGGCCAGCCAGCAATGCACGCCGAAGGCGCCGCGCCAGCGGAAGGCGCGTGCGCACCAGGCCTGGATGCTGGCTTCGTCACGAGCGACCGGCGGTGCGATGCCGGCACTGTCGCGCCGCGCCGTGCGCCAGTCGCTGGCATGGGCCTCGCCGATGGTCAGCGCCAGATAGGAGATGCCGATCGGCACGAAGAACACCAGCGTGATGGCGCCCAGGACAAGCGCCGTGCGACGAGCGATGCGGCGCAGCAGGCCGCGCGAGGGTGTGGGTTTCATGTTGCTCTGCAAACGGGATGACCCCGGACAGACCGATTCTGCCCGGGGTGGTTCGCATGCGGGTAGCGTGCAGCGTCTTGCCGGTCAGCCCCTGGCGACCAGATCGGCAATCGCACGGCCGAGCGTTGCGGTCGTGCCCGTGCCGCCCACGTCGCCGGTCAGCACGCTCTTGTCGCCGGAAGCCAGTACCTGCTCGATGGCCGACAGGATGGCTGCACCGGCCTCCTTGTAGCCCAGGTGCTCGAGCATCAGCGCGCCCGACCAGATCTGGCCGATGGGGTTGGCGATGCCCTTGCCGGCAATGTCCGGCGCGCTGCCGTGCACCGGCTCGAACAGGCTGGGGAAGCGGCCTTCCGGGTTGATGCTGGCCGAGGGCGCCACGCCGATGGTGCCGGTGCAGGCGGGGCCGAGGTCGGAGAGGATGTCGCCGAAGAGGTTGCTCGCCACCACCACGTCGAACCAGTCCGGGTGCAGCACGAAGTTGGCCGACAGGATGTCGATGTGGAACTGGTCGGTCTTCACGTCCGGGTACTTGGCGGCCATCTCCTTCACGCGCTCGTCCCAGTACGGCATGGTGATCGAGATGCCGTTGGACTTGGTGGCGGAGGTGAGCTTCTTCCTCGGGCGGGACTGCGCCAGTTCATAGGCGTACTTCAGCACGCGGTCGACGCCGACGCGGCTCATCACGGTCTGCTGCGTCACGAACTCGCGCTCGGTGCCGCCGTACATGCGGCCGCCGAGGCTGGAGTACTCGCCCTCGGTGTTCTCGCGTACCACGTAGAAGTCGATGTCACCCGGCTTGCGGTCGGCCAGCGGGCTCTTGATGCCGGGCAGCAGGCGCACCGGGCGCAGGTTGATGTACTGGTCGAAGTCGCGGCGGAACTTGATCAGAGAACCCCACAGCGAGATGTGGTCGGGCACCTTCTCCGGCCAGCCGACGGCGCCGAAGAAGATGCAGTCGAACTGCATCAGCGTGTCGAACCAGTCGTCCGGCATCATCTGGCCGTGCTTGAGGTAGTAGTCGCAGCTGGCGAAATCGAAGTCCTTGAACTCCAGCGCGATGCCGAAGCGCTTGGCAGCGGCTTCGAGTACGCGCACGCCTTCGGGCACGACTTCCGTGCCGATGCCGTCGCCCGGAATGACCGCGATCTTGTGGGGTTTGCTCATGTCCTTACCTCATGAAGTCAGTGATGTGCTGCAACAGAAGTTCCGGAGCTTCCTCCGGGATGTAATGACCGCAGGGCACGGGCCCGCCGTCGAGTTCGGTGGTCAGCGGGGCCCATTCCTTGAGCGGATCGAAGCAGCGCTGGATCACGCCGTGTTCGCCCCACAGCAGGCGGGTGGGGCATTCGATGCGCCGGCCGGCGTCGATATCGGCCTGGTCGAATTCGAGGTCGATGGTGTTCGAGGCGCGGTAGTCCTCGCACAGCGAGTGCGCCGCGCCCGGCAGGGCCAGGCAGCGCTGGTATTCGGCAATCGCGGCCGGGTCGAACACGTCGAGGCTGGCGTGACGGCCGCCCATGGTGCGGGTGATGTAGCCGGCGGGCGAGGCCTCGATCAGCGTCTCGGGCATGGGCGAGGGCTGGATCAGGAAGAACCAGTGGAAGTACATGGTGGCGAACTTGCGGTTGGTGCTCTCGTACATCGCCAGCGTCGGCGCGATGTCGAGCAGCATCAGCTTGTTCACGCATTCCGGGTGGTCGGCCGCCAGGCGGTGGGCGACGCGGGCGCCGCGGTCATGCGCGCACAGGAAGAAGCGCTCAAAGCCGAAGTGCCGCATCACCGCCATCTGGTCACGCGCCATCGCGCGCTTCGAGTAATTGCTGTGATCGGGCAGGCCGGCCGGCTTGGACGAATCACCGTAGCCGCGCAGGTCGGTGGCGATCACCGTATAGCGCTCGGCCAGTTGTTCGGCCACGCGATGCCAGATCACGTGCGTCTGCGGGTGGCCGTGCAGCAGCAACAGCGGTGGGCCGTCGCCACCCTTGCGGCCGTGGATGACGATGCCGTTGCCGACATCGAGGTCGAAGCTTTCAAAGCCGTTGAACATGAGTGCTCCCGTTTTCTGCGTATGGACGCACTGTAGTCGCTGTTCCGTTGTAGATAATCAAGCTAGAGTGCAATTCATTCTTGAATAAAAGTGGAGAGTGCATGAGCGCGGTGGATGATCTCGCCTTTTTCCAGCAACTCGCCCGTGCCGGCAGTCTGACCGGGGCGGCGCGTGAAGCGGGGTTGTCGCTGTCGGCCGTGAGCAAGCGCCTCAAGCAGTTGGAAGCCCGGCTCGGTGTGCAACTCGCCCAGCGCACCACGCGCAGCCTCACGCTGACGCCGGAGGGTGAGCGCTATCTGGCGCGCGGTGCGGCCATTCTGGATGACTTGTCGGAGCTGGAAGACAGCCTGCAGGACCCGGACAGTGCGCTCACCGGCCGCGTCTGCGTCAACGCCACCTTCGGTTTCGGGCGGCGCCACATCACCCCGCTGCTGTCGGCATTCGCCGCGCGCCATCCGGCGCTGGACATCCAGCTGGAGCTGACCAATTTTCCGCTGAGCCTCACCGACGCAGGCGTGGACATCGGCATCCGCATCGGCATGCCGCCGGATTCGCGGCAGGTTGCGCGGCGTCTGCTGGCCAACCGACGCATCCTGTGCGCGGCGCCGTCGTATCTGGCCCGTGCGCCACGCCTGGACGTGCCGGCCGATCTGACCGCGCACGCCTGTCTGATCGTGCGCGAGATCGACAGCGATTACGGCGTGTGGCGTTTCGAGCGTGGCGGGCAGGTGCACAACGTGCGCGTGGCCGGCCGATTGTCGAGCAACGACGGCGAGGCCGTGCACCGGCTCGCGTTGGACGGGCACGGCATCATGCTGCGTTCGTGGTGGGATGCGCACGAGGCGCTGGAACGTGGCGATCTGGTGGAACTGTTGCCGGGCTGGCGCAACACCGGCGCGGACATCTACGCGGTGTATGCCCACCGCCGCCACATCCCGGCGCGGGTGCGTGCGTGCGTGGCCTTTCTACTCGAAGGGATGAAGGGCAGGGTGCCGGCCTTGCCGGGCTGAACCTCAGTTCCAGCCTTCGATGCGCATGCGGGCGCGCACCAGGCGTTGTTCTTCCTGCTCCAGCTCCATGATGTTCTCGCGCACGCTGTTGATGTGCTCGCGCGCCACCCGTTCGGCGCGTTCCGGCCGTCGCTCCATGATGGCCTTGTAGAGGCGCTCGTGCTGGCGGTCGATGACGCGCTTGCCGGCGGGCCGGAGGTACAGGTTGTTCACCGAGGCCAGTACGGTGTGCAGCATCGGTTCGGACAGTGATTGCAGGGTGTGCACCAGCACCGGGTTGTGCGAGGCGTCGTTGATGGCGCGGTGGAAGGCGTGATCCACCCGCGCGATCTCTTCCGGCGGCAGGGGCTCGGCGGCACTCTGGGCCGTCACCATGTCTTCATAGTGACGGCGGATCATCATGAAGTCGGCCGAGGTGCCGCGCATCGCGGCCAGACGCGCTGCCTCGCCCTCGAGCAGCGCCCGCACTTCGAGCAGGGCATACAGCGTGCGGGGTTGCGAGCCGAACAGGTGAATCAGCGGGCTGGCGTCGCGCGGCGCGGCGAGGCGGGCAACGAAGGACCCGACGCCATGCGTGGTCTCGATGACGCCAAGACCACGCAGCGTGCGCAAGCCCTCGCGCAGCGCCGAGCGCGAAACGCCGAGCTTCTCGCACAGACGCCTCTCCGACGGCAACAGCTGACCGGCCTTGAGCACGCCGTCGATGATCAGGCGCTCGATGCGCTGGGCGACCGCATCGGAAACGGGAGGGCGGGCGGTCGAGGGCGCGTCGTGGGCAAGCACAGTGGTCAGACCAGTAGTTCGGAAGGGGGGCGATTCTACCGTCAGAGAGAACCGCTGGGCGGAACTTCCCCCATTTTTCGGGAGGATGGCGGGGCGGACGGAATTGAAAAACTGGTCAGACCAGTGTCCGAAGGCTTGGCGGGGGCGATCCGGCGGTCTTAGCATCCGCGCTTCGCCGGGCGCAGCGTCCCCGCTGCATTGGCTGTCTTGAGGCGCCCGCCCGGCACGGCGTTACCCTGGAGATCCTCTGAATGAATCAGACCCTGCTGTCACTGCTGGCCTTCGTGCCGCTCGTTCTGGCCGGCGTATTGCTGCTCGGCTTCCGTTGGCCCGCCAAGTTCGCCATGCCCGTGGTGTACGTGGCCACCGCCGTGATCGGACTGTGGGTGTGGGACATGTCCTTCAACCGCGTGCTGGCCTCGACGCTGCAGGGCCTGATCCTGACCGGCTCGATCCTGTGGATCATCTTCGGCGCGATCCTGCTGCTCAACACCCTCAAACACTCCGGCGGCATCCGCGCCATCCGCGCGGGCTTCTCCAACATCAGCCCGGACCGCCGTGTGCAGGCGCTGATCGTGGCCTGGCTGTTCGGCTGCTTCATCGAAGGCGCCTCCGGTTTCGGTACGCCGGCCGCCGTGGCCGCGCCCTTGCTGGTGGCGTTGGGCTTCCCGGCGCTGGCCGCCGTCGTGCTGGGCATGATGGTGCAATCCACACCGGTGTCCTTCGGCGCTGTCGGCACGCCGATGCTGGTCGGTGTGGGCGCGGGGCTGGATCGCAACGGCATGACCGAACAACTCGTTGCGCTCGGCAGCACGTGGGATGCCTTCTTCCTGGAAACCGTCGGCCGCGTGGCGATCACGCACGGCATCATCGGCGTGCTCATGCCCTTGATCATGGTGATGGTCATGACCCGCTTCTTCGGCCGCAACCAGTCTTGGCGTGAAGGTCTGGAAGTGGCGCCGTTCGCGATCTTCACCGCACTGGCGTTCGGTCTCCCGTACATGGCTGCCGGCGTGTTCCTCGGCCCCGAGTTCCCGTCGATGATCGGTGGTCTGGTCGGTCTGGCGATCGTCATCCCGGCGGCCAAGAAGGGCTTCCTGCTGCCCAAGACCACCTGGGACTTTGCCGAAGCCAAGGACTGGCCATCCGAGTGGATGGGCCGCATCGAGATGAAACTCGACGACGTCGCCGGCAAAACGCCCATCTCCACCATCAAGGCGTGGGCGCAGTACCTGCTACTGGCCGCCATCCTGGTGCTGTCGCGCAACGTGCCGGAAGTGAAGTCGCTGCTGCAGTCGTTCAAGTTCGGCTGGGCCAACATCCTCGGTGAGCAGGGCGTCAGCGGCAGCATCGAGCCGCTCTACCTGCCCGGCGGCATCCTCGTGATGGTGGTGCTGGCGACGTTCTTCCTGCACCACATGCGTGCCGGCGAGCTGGTCAAGGCCTTCGGCGAGTCGAGCAAGACCCTGCTGGGCGCGGGTTTCGTGCTGATCTTCACCATCCCGATGGTGCGTATCCTCATCAACTCCGGCGTAAACGGCAACGATCTGGTGTCGATGCCGGTCGCCATGGCGCAGTTCGTGGCCGACAGCGTGGGCGGCATTTACCCGTTCTTCGCGCCGTGGGTCGGTGCGCTGGGGGCGTTCATCGCGGGTTCGAACACCGTCTCCAACCTGATGCTGTCGCAGTTCCAGTACAACACTGCCGAACTGCTCGGCCTGTCGGGCTCGATGATGGTGGCGTTGCAGTCGGTCGGCGCCGCTGCCGGCAACATGATCGCCATCCACAACGTGGTGGCGGCTTCGGCCACCGTCGGCCTGCTCGGGCGTGAAGGCATCACCCTGCGCAAGACCATCCTGCCGACGTTGTACTACGTGACGGCGGCCGGTCTGATCGGCTTGATCGCGGTGTATGTGATGGGGCTCAGCGATCCCTTGCATGCGGCTGTCGCACGCTGAGTTCGCGCAGTCATGAAAACGGGGCCCTATCGGGCCCCGTTTTCATTGGTGACGCAGGGTGCGTTGTTGTCAGTGGATCACACCGCACACCACGCGCGGGCCGGCGTCACCGGCCGGATCGCTCATGTGGTCGTCGTGCTTGGCATGCAGCATCAGCGAGGTGCCCTTGCCGCCCAGCAGGCTGTGGGGCTGACCGGCTTCCAGCGTGACGAGGGTGTTGAGCACTTCGACGGT
>JAJLLM010000091.1:0-11822 GCA_033837965.1 Pseudazoarcus pumilus | reverse complement strand
TTGTGACGTTCTGATCGTTGGGGGTGGGCTCGCAGGGGCCAGTCTGGCCGTGGCCTTGCGTGGCAGTCATCATCGCGTGGCGCTGGTGGAAGCCCGTCCGCCTGTGCGTCCGCAGGGCTGGGATCAGCGCGTGTATGCGGTTAGTCCGGCGAGTCAGGCCTTTCTCGAACGTATCGGTGTGTGGAATCACCTCGACCTGAGCCGCGTACATGCCGTCGACGGCATGGCCATTCGCGGTGATGCCGGCGGTGCTCTCGATTTCTCCGCCTATGACGCCGGCTTGCCGGAGCTGGCCTGGATCGTCGAGTCCTCGCTGATGCACCTGGAGTTGTGGGAATCGCTGCGGCGCCAGCACAACGTCGAACTGCTCTGTCCGGCAGTGCCTGCGTCGCTCGAGATGGAGGCAGATGCGGCGGTGCTGCGCCTGGCGGACGGTCACCGGCTGCGTGCCAGGCTGGTCATCGCGGCTGACGGCGCAAATTCCTGGGTGCGCGAACAGGTGGGAGTTTCAGCCGCGCTTTCGCCCTATGGTGAACTGGGCGTGGTGGCCAATCTGCGCTGTGAAAGGCCTCATCGCGGCATTGCACGGCAATGGTTTCGCGATGACGGCGTGCTGGCCTGGCTGCCGCTGCCGGGCAATCGCGTGTCCATCGTCTGGTCCACCCCCGAAACGCACGCGCAGGCCTTGCTGGAACTTGATCCGGCCGCCTTCGCGCGGCGGGTCAGCGAGGCCGGTGCGGCCGAACTGGGGCAGATGCAGGCAGAGGGTGCTGCTGCCGCCTTTCCACTGCGCCTGCTGCGCGTGCGGGAAACCGTGCGTGCCCGTGTGGCCCTGATCGGTGATGCGGCGCATGCCATTCATCCGCTCTCGGGCCACGGCATCAATCTGGGGTTCAGTGATGCCGCCGAACTGGCAGAGCGCCTGAACAGCCTGCCGGCATGGCGTGACCCCGGCGAGCTTTCCGTGCTGCGGGGCTACGCCCGGGCGCGCGCCGAAGAGCCGGCTCTGATGCAGGCTGTCACGCATGCCCTCAACCGCCTGTTCAACGCCGATCACCCGCTGGTGCGCAGCGTGCGCAACCACGGCATGAACCTTACCGCGCGCCTGCCGGTCCTAAACAACGCCCTTGTCCGTTACGCGACAAGCGGCAAATTCTGAAACGGAGAACTGCATGTTGATCAACAAGTTGCGTACCGCGCTGTGCGCGACCCTGGTGCTTGGCGCGAGCGTGGCGCAGGCCAATGAAGAGGCGGTGAAGAAGGCGATGAACGCCTTCATCGGCGATTCGGCCGTGGAGTCCGTGCGCAAGACGCCGTATGCCGGAATGTACGAGGTGCTGCTCAACAGCGGTGAGTTGCTTTACACCGACGAGAAGGTGGGCTTCATCATCGACGGGCGCATCATCGACACGGCGCGTCGGGTGGATGTCACCGACGAGCGTCGTAATGAACTGTCGGCCATCGATTTCTCCATCCTGCCGCTCAAGAACGCCATCAAGCAGGTACGCGGTGACGGTTCCCGTGTTGTCGCCACCTTCGAGGATCCGAACTGCGGTTACTGCAAGCGCCTGGGCGCAGAACTGGCGCTGATGGACAACATCACGGTGTATACCTTCCTCTACCCCTTGCTTGGTCCGGACTCGGTCACCAAATCGCACAACATCTGGTGTGCGAGTGATCGGGCCAAGGCCTGGAACGAATGGATTCTCGACAACAAGACGCCGCCCTCTGCGAAGTGCGATGTCGCCGCGGTCGATGCCAACGTCGCGCTGGGCCGCAAGCTGCGCATCCAGGGCACGCCGACCCTGTTCTTTGCGGACGGTCGCCGTGTCGGCGGGTATCTGCGCGGGCCTCAGCTTGAGGCCGTCTTCTCCGACGTGAAGAAGTAAGCCGAATGGCCGGTTCTGTCGGCCATTCCCGCCTTTACTGTTCCGGCTGCATGCCCTTCGGCAGCAAGACCCACATGCGGCCTTGCTGGCGCATGCGTCCGGCCTGTTCGCCGGCCTCGCGGCCGGTACCCCAGTAGAAGTCGGCGCGCACCGCACCGCGGATGGCACTGCCGGTGTCCTGCGCCATCATCACCCGCTGCAACGGGCGATCCGACAGCGGATGCGTGGTGTCGAGGAAGACCGGCGCCCCCAGCGGGATGAAGCGCGGATCTGATGCGATGCTGCGCCCGGCCGTGAGCGGAACCCCCAGCGCACCCACCGGCCCGTCGTTGTTCGGCGGCAGTTCGCGGAAGAAGACATAGCTGGGGTTGGCGTGGAGCAGTTCATTGAGCCGCTGCGGGTTGTCCTGGGCCCATTGCCGGATGCCCTGCATCGAAGCCTTGTCCAGCTCAAGTTCGCCGCGCTCGACCAGCCAGCGTCCGATGGAGGCATAGGGATGGCCGTTCTGGTCGGCATAGCCGATGCGCACGCGCGAACCGTCATCCAGTTCCATCTGACCGGAACCCTGTACCTGCAGGAAGAACAGGTCGATTGCGTCCGATGCCCAGAACAGCACCCTGGCCGGGAAGGCTTCGCCCATCGCGGCGATCTCGCCGCGCGTCCAGTACGGAACCAGGCGGTTGCCGACGAGGCGGCCGCGCAGACGCATGTGGCGCAGATCGGGTTGCTGTCCGGCGAGATCGACCGAGATCATGTCCGCGGGGGGCGCATGCACCGGCCAGCGGTGTTGCGCCGACGGCGTGCGGCTGCCGGTGATCACCGGCTCGTAGTAACCGGTGACCATGCCTTCGCGCGAACTGTCGGGGTTGACCGCGCGCCAGGGTGTGAAGTGTTTTTCGAGGAAGTTGCGCACCCGTCGGTTGGACGGCGACTGGCCCAGTTCATTGGCGGCGTCGCACACCTCCCCCCAGCCTGCACGTCGGCCCAGCACCGAGCAGCTGCGCAGCAGGGCCGGCCACACTTCGGCGTGACGGTCGGATGACCAGCCGGGCAGCTCGGACCAGGCCCCGGCTTGCAGCGGTTTGGCAGCGGGTACCGGCGTCGGATCGGCAGAAGGGCACACCGGACAGACCGGACAGACCGGCGGGGCCGGGCATTGGTTGGCGGTAGCGGACGTCGCTGCGAGCAGCAGCGCGGAGGACAACAGCGTGCGCAGAAGGAAAGGATTCATGTGGGCTTCGGGTAAACTCGGCAAATTGCGCATGGACAGTATACGGGCCACCCGGTGCCCGAGGGAGCGAACATGTGGGTGATTCTTCTGGAAGCGGCGATTGCCTTGATTCTGCTGCTGCTCATCGTGTGGTTCACGCTGCCCGGCCGACGCAAGAACAAGCAACAGGATGAAGACACCAATGAATGAACTCGCAAGTTTCCTGACCCGCGCCGAGCAACTGCTGGAGCGGGTCGAACGCATGCTGCCGGCCAGTGCGCAGGAGCCCGACTGGAAGTCTGCTGTGGCGTTCCGCTGGCGCCGACGGGAGGGGCGTACCTGGCTGCAGCCGGTGACCCGGCCGCATCCCATTCGTCTCAAGGATCTGTGCGACATCGACGATCAGAAGGAGCGCATCGAGCTGAACACCCGTCAGTTCGTCGAGGGGCGCTATGCCAACAACGTTCTGCTGACCGGTGCGCGCGGTACCGGCAAGTCCTCGCTGGTGAAGGCGCTGCTCAATGCCTATTCGAAGAAGGGCCTGCGCCTGATCGAGATCGACAAGGATGACCTGATCGATCTGCCCGATCTGATCGAGATGGTGCAGCATCGTCCGGAGCGTTTCATCGTGTTCTGCGACGACATGTCCTTCGAGGACGCCGAGCCCGGCTACAAGGCGCTCAAGAGCGTGCTCGACGGCTCCGTGTCGGCGCTGCCGGACAACGTGCTGATCTACGCCACGTCGAACCGGCGTCACCTGATGCCGGAGTATCACGATGAGAACCAGCAGACCCGCCACGTCGGCGGCGAAATCCATCCGGGCGAGGCGATCGAGGAGAAGGTCTCGCTGTCCGAGCGCTTCGGCATGTGGATTTCCTTCTATCCGTTCTCGCAGGACGAGTACCTGACGATCGTTGGCTACTGGCTCAAGGCCTACGGCCTCGATCGCAAGGCCATCGAAGGCGCGCGAGCGGAGGCCCTGCAATGGGCGTTGCAGCGCGGTTCGCGTTCGGGGCGTGTGGCGACCCAGTTCGCACGCGACTACGCCGGTCGCGCCGGCCTGGTGTAAGACCGTGACCAAGCGCGTGGAAGTGGCCGCGGGCGTCATCGTCCGCGGCGATGGGGCGTTCCTCCTCGGGCGGCGGGCGCCCGGCACCTTCTATCCCGGTTACTGGGAGTTCCCCGGCGGCAAGGTCGAAGCGGGCGAGGATGCGGCCGCTGCACTGATCCGGGAGCTCGACGAGGAACTCGGTATCCGGGTGCGGGCATTGCAGCCGTGGATCGTGCGTAGGCACGATTACGAGCATGCCTGCGTGACGCTGCGTTTCTTCCGCGTCACGCAGTGGGAGGGCGACATCAACGATCACGTGCATGACGCCCTGTCGTGGCAGTTCGCCGACGCCTGCGAGGTCGGTCCCATGCTGCCTGCCAACGGGCCGGTGATGAAGGCGCTGCGTCTGCCGAGTTTCATGGGCATCACGCATGCGCTGGAGATCGGGGTCGAGGAGCAGTTGCGCCGAATCGATGCGGCACTCGCCAGCGGACTGCGTCTGATCCAGATCCGCGAGGGGAGCATGTCGGCCGAAACCTTGCTGCCCTTCGTGCGCGAAACCCTTGCGCGGGCGCGCGAGCATGGTGCGATCGTGGTGGTGAACGGGGCCGGGGGCATCGCACGTGAGGCCAACGCGAGCGGGCTGCACCTGCGCAGTGCCGAGCTTGCGCAGACCGTCAGCCGGCCGGAGTTCGAATGGGTCGGCGCTTCATGCCATACCCGTGAGGAGCTTGAGCGCTGCGCCGAACTGGGGCTCGACTACGCCTTGCTCGGGCCGGTGCGACCGACCCTGACGCATCCCGGTGCAACTGGAATCGGCTGGCAGCGTTTTGCAGCCCTGACGCGCGATCTGCCGATGCCCGTGCTCGGACTGGGTGGCCTGTCGGCGGAAGATGCGGAAGAGGCGCGCGGACATGGTGCACACGGTGTCGCCAGCATCCGTTCCGCGTGGGGGCCTCAGTTGTCGCGCGGGGCCTGCTGATCGTCGTCGGGGGGCGCATCCGCTGCCACCCGGTATTCCTCGGAGGCCCAGGCACCGAGGTCCAGTTGGCGGCAGCGTTGCGAGCAGAACGGACGCCAGGTGCTGGCTTTTTCCCATTTCACCGGCGTGCCGCATTGCGGGCACTTCACCGTCAGTACTTTCTTGTCGGACATGTCAGATGCTGCAGAAGGTCAGGCCGAAGTGCACGTCGCGCTCGGTCGGGCGCGGACGAGCGAGGGTTTCCGGGCACAGGAAGCGGATATTCAGCGCAAACTTGTTGGCGCTGATTTCCGGCACGACCTGACCGCCGCCCTCGATGTTCACGCGCACCAGCTGCGCCGTGCGGCCGGTCATGGTGAGTTGATGGCAGCCGTGGCGTGCCACCAGGGATTCGGTGTGGCCGCTCGCACGCAGCAGTCGCAGGACGATGGTGAGGCCTTCGCGGATCGGCAGCATGGGCGTGATCCAGGTGGTCAGATCATGCCGGCGAGCGGCGGCGTCGCGGCTCAGCCAGTAATGGTAGGACGGCAGGTCGAACTGGCACACGCCACCGGGAATCGCCGCGCGGCTGCGAATCGCCATCAGCCACTCGTTCTCCCGCAGGTACTGGCCGACCTTGCCGGCCATGGCAAGCAGCGAGGAAGATGCCTGTTCGATTTCGTACAGCGCGCCATCCAGCGCCTGTTCGGAGATTTCCGGGTTGTTGCGGAAGGCCATCAGGATCTGGCGCTGACGCTCCAGTTCCTGCATGAGGTCGACCTTGAGCTCGGTACGGCCGGCCACTTCCAGCACGTCAAACAGCGTCAGCAGCGCGACATGATGTTCATGCGGACCGTCACTGCGGCAGAAGTACGCAAGCCGGGCGTACAGGTCTTCCAGTCGCAGCAATGTGCGAATGCGTTCGCTCAGTGGGTATTCGTAGCTGATCACTGCTTCGCGCCTGGTCCCTGGGTGGCCTGCTGCCGGTATTGCAGCGGTCGATGATAGCACAGCGAAAACGTCCGTCCGGCCAGCACCATCAAGCGTTTGCAGCCGCGAGATAACGCTCGTGCAGGGCGTCGATCCGGCGGTGCAGGGCGGCAAGATCTGCGCTGTTGTCGACGATGTCGTCTGCAGCAGCAAGGCGGCTTGCACGGGAGGCCTGACTGGCCATGATGGCCCGCACCTGCGCTTCGGTGAGGCCGCTGCGCGCGACCACGCGACGGACCTGCTCGTCCTCCGGGCAGTCGATGACGCAGACCCGGTCGCAACGCTGCTGCCAGTGTCCGGATTCGATCAGCAGCGGTACCGCCAGCACCACGTAGGGCGTGGTTGCGATGCTGCAGCGGCGGCGGCTTTCCGCACGGATCAGGGGATGCAGGATGGCTTCGAGGCGTTTGCGGGCCTGCGCGTCGGCGAATACCAGGGCGCGCATGGCAGCACGATCCAGCGCGCCACTCGCGTCGATGACGGCAGCGCCGAAGGATTCGCGGATGGCGTCGATGGCGGCTCCGCCGCGGGCCGTGAGTTCGTGGGCGATGGCGTCCGTGTCGACGACCTCGGCGCCAAGCGCCGCAAAGCGATCCGCGGCGGCACTCTTGCCGCTGCCGATGCCGCCGGTCAGACCGACGATGAAGGGGCGTTCACGGGCCGTCATGGCGAGCAGGTTTCGCGCGCGTCTGGGCCCAGCAAGGTGTCGAGGCGCGGCGACAGCGCTTCGAGCGCGCTCGTCGGGCCACGCAGTTCGATGCGATAGCGGCCGATGGTGCCCGGAATGATCTCGGCGCTGTTCACCCCTTGCGCGCGCAGGCTGGCCAGGCGCTGTTCGGCGGCGGCCTCGGAAGAGAACAGGCCGAGCGAAACCGACCAGCGGTTGGGGCCTTCCCCGCGGATCAGGTACATGTCTGAAACACCCCGCTGCTGCAGCGTGGCCAGCCGCTGTTCGCCGGCCTCCTGGCTCGCCGCCGGCGGGATGCGCACGCGCCAGTTGGAAGGCTCTTCCAGGGTCTGCTGCGACACGGCAATGCTGCCGCGCGAAGCGTCGAGCAGAGAGGTGGCTTCGGACAGCGCGCTGCGACCGCGGACGCCGTAGATCAGGCAGGCCTCGGGGGGCGAGTCAGCCGGCAAGGGTACTGCTGCGGACAGTTCGACAGACTTGCCCGGAGGTGGAGTGACGCGCGGTGCAGGACGCTGTGCCTGCCGTGGTTCCGGCCGGGCGCCGGGCTCGATGGCGTCCGGTCGGATCTGGTTGGTCAGTCGTTCCGGTTCGCCGCGCGTATCGGAGTGACCCAGCCAGCCCATGCGCCCGCCGGCGAAGGCAATCAGGTTGAGCAACAGCAATACGAGCAGCAGCGTCCGCAGTGACATGCGCGCACTTTAACGCATGACGCCTGATTTGCGCGTCGGCTCAGTCATGTGCACCGCCCGAATGGTCTGCGATGACGGCCAGTCCGCGCAGGACGAGATTGTCGACGCGGTGCAGCGGCATCGTGAGCAGCGGTGCAAGCCGCTCGGCGTTGCCGCCGGCAAGCAGGCAGAGCGCGTTCGATTCGCCGGAGATGCGCGCGAACATGCGTTCGATGGCACCGAGTTGCGCGTACAGGCAGCCGGTGACGATGGCATCGACGGTGTTGCGCGGTGGGTCGCGCGGTTCGCCGTCGGCGAGCGGAAGGCGGGCGGTGTCGCGGGCCAGCGACTGGCGCATCAGACGCTCTCCAGGCAGGATCAGGCCGCCCTGGAAGTGGCCGTCGGCGTCCAGCAGGTCAACGGTGGTGGCGGTGCCGGCACTGATGACCAGGCAGGGGCCGGCGTGCAGCGCCCGGGCGCCGATCAGCGCGGCCCATCGGTCGGTGCCGAGCTGCGCAGGCTCGTCGTACAGATTGGTGACGCCGCACAGACGGGACGAGGAGCGCAGCCATTGCAGGCCGGCTCCGCGTGCCGCGACGATGTCTTGCAGGGTCTGGCCGAGCGCGTCGCCGGCCACATTCACACCGAGGGCGCCATGCAGCGGCGGGTAGGCGTCGAGCATGGTGGCCAGCGTGTGTGCAGTGGCGTGTTCAAGCGCACCTTCGGCCAGCCAGTCGCTGTCGCGTACGAGTGCCCATTTGACCCGCGTGTTGCCGGCATCGATCAGCAGTTTCATGCACCCGCCCTCAGCGACACGTCACCGGACAGGATGCGTTGCATGCCGCCGGGGGTGCGCAGCAGCAATGCGCCATCGGTATCGACGCCCTCGCACAGGCCTTGCTCGTTCATGGCGTCGCCGGTGATGCAGACCGCTTGCCCGCGGAAGGCATCGCGCTGTTGCCAGTCGTCGCGCACGGCGGCAAAGCCACCGGCGGCGAAATCGAGCAGGCGCGCGCGAAGTCGCCGAAGGATGCGGGCGAGGATGGCTTCGTCAGCGGGTAACTGCGCGGCGTGATCGCACAGGGCCGTGGCACCCGGTGGCAGTTCGCCATCGCCGCGCAGGTTGATGCCGATGCCGATGATCACGCGCCGGGTGCGCTGTTGGCCGGATACCAGCTCAATCAGGATGCCGGCCAGTTTGGCGCCGCCAGCGAGCAGATCGTTGGGCCACTTCAGGCGGATGTTGTGGGCGCCGAGGGATTCCAGAGCTTCCGCCAGCGCGAGTCCGACGACCAGCGACAGGCCGGCCGGTGAGGGGGCGGTTTGCGGCA
Organism: Pseudazoarcus pumilus; assembly: GCA_033837965.1. Taxonomy (GTDB): domain Bacteria; phylum Pseudomonadota; class Gammaproteobacteria; order Burkholderiales; family Rhodocyclaceae; genus Pseudazoarcus; species Pseudazoarcus pumilus_A. Next base: position 3,034 of record JAJLLM010000091.1, on the reverse strand, counting down.
GATTCCACCCGCAGGAGAACGTCAGCCCCCGGCCGGGTATGGACAGCCAGCTGCGTCCACGCCGTCCGCGTCCGGCGGTCTGGCAGTGGGCGAGCAGCACCTGCAGCCTGCCCTCGTCTGCCCCTCGTTCAGCCAGCGTGTCGTTGGTGGACGTGCACTGCGCGACGAATTCCAGCGCGAAGTGCCGCGCAGCCTCGCCCAGATGGCTGGCCGTGAGATCGGTCGATAGGGTCGGGTGGGCAGACAAACCTGCGGGCTCCGTAGGCGGAGCCCGCATTATCCGGCAAGCCGGCACGCGGGGCCAGCCGGTGGCTCAGTCGCCGTGCTCAGCGTCGGCGTGGGCGTGGCGCACGTCCTCGATGTCGAGATCCTGGATCTTGCGCGTGATGGTGTTACGCCCGATGCCGAGCAGTTGCGCCGCTTCGATCTTGCGCCCGCCGGTGGCCACCAGGGCGCGGCGGATGAGGGTGCGCTCGAAGCTGTGCGACAGTTTCTCGAACACCTCGCCGGGCACGTTTGCCAGCATGCGGTCGACATCGCGGGCGAGGCTTTCGGTCCAGTCGGCTGACGGCGCGGCGCTGGGCTGATCGCGCAACTCGGGCGGCAGGTCGGCCAGGTCGACGACCTGCCCCGGCGCCATCACGGTGAGCCAGTGACAGACGTTCTCGAGCTGACGCACGTTGCCGGGGAAGGAGAAGCCCTGCAGGTGGCGCAGCGCAGCCTCCGAAATGCGCTTGGCGTCGACACCCAGTTCCTGCGCACTCTTCTGCAGGAAGTGGCGGACGAGGATCGGGATGTCTTCCTTGCGTTCGCGCAGCGGCGGCAGGCGCAGGCGTATGACGTTGAGGCGATGGAAGAGGTCTTCGCGGAACAGGCCTTGGCGCACGCGCTCCTCAAGGTCCTGGTGGGTTGCGGCAATCACGCGCACGTTGGCGCGGATCGGCTGCTGGCCGCCGACGCGGTAGAAGTGTCCGTCCGAGAGCACGCGCAGCAGACGCGTCTGCAGTTCGGCCGGCATGTCGCCGATTTCGTCGAGGAACAGTGTGCCGCCCTCGGCCTGTTCGAAGCGGCCACGGCGCTGCGCAGCCGCGCCCGTGAAGGCGCCGCGTTCGTGGCCGAAAAGTTCGGACTCGAGCAGATCGCGCGGAATGGCGGCGGTGTTGATGGCGATGAAGGGCGCGTCGCGGCGCGGGCTGTGCCGGTGCAGGGCGCGCGCGACGAGCTCCTTGCCGGCGCCGGATTCACCGTTGATCAGCACGGTGGCGTGTGATTGCGCCAAGCGGCCGATGGCGCGGAAGACTTCCTGCATCGAAGGTGCCTGTCCGAGGATCTCGGGGGCGACCGGCGCTTCGGCCTCTGCACCGCTTTGGTGCGTGCTCTGTTCGAGCGCACGCTGCACCAGCGCCAGTGCCTGATCCACGTCGAAGGGCTTGGGCAGATACTCGAAGGCGCCGCCTTGGAAAGCGGATACTGCGCTGTCGAGATCGGAGTAGGCGGTCATGATGATGACCGGTACGCTGGGGTGCTCGGCCTTCATCCGCTGCAGCAGGTCGAGGCCCGAACGGCCCGGCATGCGGATATCCGAGATCAGCACACTGGGGGGGGCGGGGGCTTCCTCGAGTGCCGCGATGGCATCGTTCGCCGACGTGAAACTTTCGTAGGCAATCTCCTCGCGCGACAGGGCCTTTTCGAGCACCCAGCGGATGGAGCGGTCATCATCGACGATCCAGACGGTATTCATGTTCAATGCACTATTCTGGTGCGCTCAGGGCTGGCCTCAGGCACGGTTGGAAATCGGCAGCAGGAGGGTGAAGCACGTGTGGCCCGGCTGGCTCTGTACGTCGATCATCCCCTGGTGCTGCTCCACAAAGCTCTGTGCGATGGACAGGCCCAGACCGCTGCCGCCTTCGCGCCCCGAGACCAGCGGATAGAAGATCTTGTCGCAGATCTCCTCCGGGATGCCGGGGCCGTTGTCGATCACTTGCAATTCCAGTGCCAGTTTGAAGCGACGCTTGGCCAGCGTGACCTGGCGTGCCACCCGCGTGCGCAGCAGGATCTCGCCGTCGCCGTCCATCGCCTGCGCGGCGTTGCGCGTAATGTTGAGGATGGCCTGGATGAGTTGTTCGCGGTCGGCCGTCAGCTCGGGCAGGCTGAGGTCATAGTCGCGCCTGACCGTGACCTGGGGGAATTCGGCGAGGATCAGGCGACGCACGCGTTCGAGCACGTCGTGAATGTTGATCTGCGCCGGCCGCATGATGCTGTGTGCGGAGAGCAGGCGGTTCATCAGATCCTGCAGACGGTCGGCTTCCGCGATGATGACTTCGGTGTATTCGCGCAGCACCGGGTCGGTCAGTTCGCGTTCGAGCAGTTGTGCCGATCCGCGAATACCGCCGAGCGGGTTCTTGATCTCGTGGGCAAGGTTGCGGATCAGCTCGCGGTTGGCCTGCTGTTGTTGCAGCAGTTGTTCCTCGCGCGCGACGCGCAGCTGGGCGTCGATGGGGCGGAATTCGAGCAGCAGCGCCACGCCGTCGGCTTCGGCCGGCGTCACGGTGCAGTCGAGCCGCAGCGCCTCGCCGTCAGGGCGCGGCACCTTGATGTCCTGCCCGGTGTAGCTCCAGTTCAGCTTGATGGCGTTGTCGAGCGCAGTTTCCAGTGTCGGCGACTTGCCCAGCAACTTGTGCAGCGGCATGCCGATGAGCTTGCGATGGCTGATCGCGAAGAGGTTCTCGGCGCCGGCATTGACGTAGCGGATGATCTGTCGGTGATCGGTCAGCACGACCGCGGAAGAGAGCAGATCGAGGCCCGCGAAAGGTCCGTCGGGCTTGTGGCTTGATGCGGTGTTCGGCATGTTTCCTCGCCTGATGTTTTGCTCAATCAAAGCAAAATCCAGGCCACGCGCCGAACGTCATCGCAGGCGGGAAAGCTCCCGCTTGATGGACTCGATGTTGCGTTCGTGGAGTTCGACCTGGCCGGAGTACTGCTGGAGTCGGGCGTTGCGCTTGGCGCCATTGATGCCGCCGCCGACATTGCGCTC
>JAJLLM010000090.1:0-26690 GCA_033837965.1 Pseudazoarcus pumilus | reverse complement strand
CAGCTCATGAAGTACCAGTTCGAGCAGATCTTCCCGGGCTGCCGCCTGCTCGACATCCACGAGTACCTGCTGGAAAAGGACGTCAGGCTGGAAGGCATCACCGGTACGCGCTACATGTACCACGAGCCCTGCCACACGCCGATGAAGCAGTACCAGGGCATCAAGGTGGCCAATGAACTGATGGGCACGCGGGTGGACCTGAATGACCGCTGCTGCGGTGAGTCCGGCACGCTGGCTGCCTCGCGCGCGGACATCTCGACGCAGGTGCGCTTCCGCAAGCAGGAAGAGATCGAGAAGGGTGTCGCCGCGTTGCGCAGCGATGCACCCGACGCGCCGGTGAAGGTGCTGACCTCGTGCCCGAGCTGCCTGCAGGGTCTGTCACGCTATGCCGACGACGGCAAGGTCGATGCCGACTACATCGTGGTCGAGATTGCCAGGCACACGCTGGGCGAGCAGTGGATGCCCGAGTACGTGCAGCGCGTCAATCAGGGCGGGATCGAGCGGGTATTGCTGTAAGCGCCGCTCAGCGCTTGGGCTTCTCGGCCAGCAGTTCGGCGTAGCGCCGGCGGTCGACGGCGTAGCGTTCCTGCACCGCCAGACGCTCCTTGAGCTTGCTCTGCAGCATGCGCTGATAGATGCCCCGCTCGTTGTCGATGTCGGTACGCGCCAGACGATGGCGGTGCGTCACCTGATCGGGCGGGATCGACGCGATGAGCTGGTCGAGCTTGACCTCTTCCTCGTCCAGTTCTTTCAGGCGCCGGCGGATGTCGGCGATGATGGCGTCGATATCGGCCAGGGAACTGGCTTCACGCGCATCGATATCATCCAGCCCGCGGTAGGTCTCGAGCAGCGCAGTATCGATGCGCCGCTGGATCTCACGCTCGGCCTCCAGCTCGGCCTCGCGCTGCTTCTCGGCCTCCAGTCGGGCGCGCTCCTCACGCGTCAGCGGCGCGGCCACCACGCGCAGCACCGTGCCGCGCGGCGAAATCTCGCGGTATTCACGGCCGTAACAGGCTGCCGGCAGCACGTCCGCACAGATCGACTGCCCGTTGGCCCCCTGGCAGCAATAGATGTTGCCCTTGTTGGCGGCTGCCAGCGAGGGCAGCAGCAACAGCAGGCAGAAAAAGGCTCTAGGCAGCCACGTCGACGCCATACCGGTCCCGATAGGCCTGCACCGCCTCCAGATTCGCCACGAGGTCAGCACTGCCCGACAGATAGCCGATAAGGTCTTCCAGCGTGGCCACCGCCACCACCGGCATGCCATAGCTGGCACTGACCTCCTGCACGGCCGATTGATGGGTGCTGCCCCGCTCCATGCGGTCCAGCGCAATCACCACGCCGGCCGGTTCGGCCCCGGCGGCACGGATGATGTTCACGGATTCGCGCACCGAGGTGCCGGCCGAAATCACGTCATCGAGAATGAGTACGCGGCCGGCCAGCGGCGCACCGACCAGCGTGCCGCCCTCGCCGTGATCCTTGGCTTCCTTGCGGTTGAAGGCGAACGGCAGGTTCACGCCCTCTTCGGCCAGCCGGATGGCCACGCCGGCGACCAAGGGGATGCCCTTGTAGGCGGGGCCGAACAGCATGTCGCAGGGCACACCCGACTCCCGGATGGCGCGGGCATAGAAGCCGCACAGTGCACGAAAGGATTCGCCGTCGTTGAACAGACCGGCATTGAAGAAGTACGGGGAGTCACGCCCCGCCTTGGTGATGAAGGAACCGAAACGCAGCACGCCCTTGTCACAGGCGAGTGCGATGAAATCGCGGCTAAAATCCATGTCCGGCCAATCAGCGAGGTAACCCGAAGCATGTTACGCGTCATCACAGCCAACCTCAACGGCATCCGCTCGGCCCAGCGCAAGGGCTTTTTCGACTGGCTGCCGCAACAGGAAGCTGACTTCATCTGCCTGCAGGAACTCAAGGCGCAGGCGTCCGACATGACGACGGAAATGCTCAACCCGTCCGGATACTACGGCTACTTTCACTACGCCGAGAAGAAGGGCTACAGCGGCGTCGGCATTTATTCACGGCGCCAGCCCGATCAGGTCATCGAAGGGCTCGGCATCCCCGAAATCGACGCCGAGGGACGTTACATTGAGCTGGTGTGCGGCAAGCTTTCCGTGATCTCGGTGTATGTACCGTCCGGCTCCAGCGGGGACGTGCGTCAGGAGGCCAAGTTCGCCTTCATGGAGAAGTTCTTCGCTCATCTCGCCGATCTCGCGAAGTGCGGCCGCGAGGTGGTGTTGTGCGGCGACTGGAACATCGCCCACAAGGAAATCGACCTGAAGAACTGGCGCTCCAACCAGAAGAATTCCGGCTTCCTGCCGGAAGAGCGTGCCTGGCTCAGCCGCGTGCTCGACGAACTCGGCTGGGTCGACGTCTATCGCCGCCTCCACCCGGAGGCGACCGCCGAGGCCTACACGTGGTGGTCCAACCGCGGCCAGGCCTGGGCCAACAACGTCGGGTGGCGGCTCGACCACCAACTCACCACGCCCGGCATCGCCGCAATGGTTCAGCGCGCCGCCATCTACAAGGACGAGCGCTTCTCCGACCATGCTCCGCTGACCATCGACTACGCCTTCGGCGCCTGAACGGGGCGCCGTAAACGAAAAAAGCCGCGCCCGAGGGCGCGGCTTTCATTTGCCGGAAACGATCAGGCAGCTTTCTTGCGGTTGGCTTCGAGCCAGCCGTCCACCGTGGCGACGATTTCGTCGACAGCGGCGTTCTTCATGCCTTTCTGCGCGGCCAGCAGCTGCACCACGCGGTCGACACGCTCGATGTTGGTCGCACCGGCGGCCAGCGCACGGGCGGCCGACGACGGGCTGCCCAGCGACTGGGCGGCGTCGGCGTACTTCTGGAACGGCACGAGGTCGTCACGGTTGGCGCCCAGAGCGCAGCACACATCCATGACCCACTCATAGATCGCACGCGAGGCCTCGATGTCACCGTGCACCGCTTCCTTGATCGGACGAACGCCGTCCTTCATCACGCAGCGGTAGTTACCGGCGAGCAGCATGGCCCACTTGGCGAGCGGAACGTAGATCGACTCGTTGGCCTTGAGCTTGACCGGCAGTTCCAGCTCTTCGCCATTGACGTTCAGGCGGGCAGCGGTGATATCGGCGTCCAGGTCACGGATGATCTGGGTGTGGGCGTCGTTCTCGAACGGGGCGCACTTGAAGTTCGTCGGCAGACGGACCTGCAGCACGTTGACCTTCTCTTCGGGCGGACGGAAAGCCTGGGGATCCGGGCTGCACAGGGTCATCAGCTTCGGATCGATGACGTCCCACACGGTTGCGTCGGCGAAGCAGTCACGCAGCAGGTTGGCGTCGATACCCGGGATGCGGGCGATGAACGGCAGCGGCGGCATGTTCATGATCGACATGCACGGCACGCCGGCCTTGGCAATCTCGCCCAGCAGTTCACGCACGCCCGGCGAACGGTACTGCGGTTCCTGCATGGCCAGACCGACGAGGTCGTAGTCGGCCGGGTTGATGTTGCCCGGAACGTCCGCCGTGACCGAACCCGGCAGCTTCTTGGAGTCGATCTCGACCAGACCTTCACGGCCACGCACCGGCATGCGCACGATGGAGCCTTCGGCGTTGATCAGCTCGGCTTCCGCCGGCAGGCACACCAGCTTGACCGAATGACCGGCCATGGCCATTTTGACCCCCAGCAGCGAGCCATAGGAAGCTCCGAGGATCAGGATGTTGTACTTCTTGCTCATGTACTACTCCTTCAAGGTTACAAACGAAAATCAGAAAAAACGTTTGCCGACGCACGGAGGGCGTCGGCAGGAATTCGGTGGTCCGGTTCGGGCACACGACACAGGATGGGGTCGGTGCCGCGCGAACAGGGCTTGAAGGCAGGAGGCTCGGCCCCGGTCGGGCGTTTCAGCGCTTCCTGCGCCCCGCAAAGCGGTTGGGTTTGCGGGCCATGGTACTGAACTTTTTCAGCAGGGCCAAGGGGACTGATTATATCCGTAGTTTTACGAATGTCACGACCCGCCCCGACCGGCCGGTGAAGCGGCCTCGGCCTGGGCGTCACATGGGCTCGGGTAGAATTCCGCACCTGCCCTCGAAGGAAGCACCATGCACCTCGACGAAATCCAGCGCATCCGCGCCGAAGCCGATTGCCTCGTCAGTCCGGCGGAAATCGACGCGGCCATCGACCGACTGGCCGACGAGATCACGCACGCACTGGCCGAGGCCAATCCCGTCGTCTTCGTGGTCATGAACGGCGGCGTCATCTTCTCCGGCCGCCTGTTGCCCAAGCTGCCCTTCCCGCTCGAAACCAGCTACCTGCATGCCACCCGCTACGGCGACCGCACCCGCGGCGAAGGGCTGGAATGGCGCGCACAGCCGGCGCAGAGCGTGCGTGGACGCAACGTGCTGGTGCTCGACGACATCCTCGACGAAGGCCACACCCTGCAGGCCATTCTCGAGCACCTGCACGCCGAAGGCGCTCAACGCGTACTCGCCGGTGTACTCGTACACAAACAGCACGACCGCAAGGCCGTGCCGGGCATGCGCGCCGACTTCACCGGCGTGGACGTCGCCGACCGCTTCCTGTTCGGCTGCGGCATGGACTACAAGGGTTACTGGCGCAACGCGCCCGGCATCTACGCCGTCAAGGGAATGTAAACATCATGGTCATCACCTTCCGCTCTCGCGCCGCTGCAGACGTCATCATGCTTGGCGACAACGCCCGCCAACTACTCAAGCTCCTGGGCAAGGCCCCGGACGGCCAGCAGGGCATCGTCACCGTTGAACAACTCCCCGACGCCATCGCCCGGCTGGAGCAAGCCATCGAGGCGGACCGCGAGCGCGCCCGCGCCATCGAACGCGCCGACCCCGACCGGGACGAGCGCGAGGACACCCCCACCGGCATGGCTGCGCCGGTCAACCTGCATCAACGCGGCTGGCCGCTACTCGACCTGATGCAGCGCTCGCTGGCGGAGAAGACGCCCGTCACCTGGGGCAGCTGAGCCTCAGCGCTCGCCCGGATTGCGCGCCACCACGTCGGCACGCAGCACCGAGGTCTCGACCAGCAGCTCGGCCAGCAGCGGGCGGCTCTTGAGGTAATGGGCGGTCTGCTTGTGCTCCTCCAGCGCAGCCGGGCTGGTGTAGATCTCGTACAGGTAGAAGGTGTTCGCCTCCTCGCGCGCTTCGAGCACGTCGAAGGCGAGGCAGCCTGCTTCCTCTTCGACCGAGGCACGTGCGTTGGGCAGCATGGCGGCGAGGTAGGCGTCGCGCTCGCCCTCGCGGATCACGTTCTTGACCACGATGCAGTACATCTTTCCTCCTTGCGTTGGCATCCGTGTCTAGGGCTGGCACCATAACATGCACCTATCGACACAACGCAAACCCGAAGGAAAGCAACATGATCAAACGCCCCGCCCCGTTCAACGGCCTGCGTCATCTGGCGCTGGTCGTACCCAATCTGGAGGAGTGCGAGCGCTTCTACGTGGACATCATCGGCATGCAGGTGCTGCGCCGCGCCAGTCCGAGCCTGGTTTATCTGACGCTCGGCAATGACAACCTGTCACTCGGCCGCAGCCGCAAGGGCGAGGCCACCGGCGTCCAGTATCTGGACCATTTCGGCTTCATCGTGGACACCCGCGAACAACTGCAGGAGTGGTACGAGTTCATGCTGGAGGCCGGCGTCGACGTACTCGACACACCGCACGATCACGGCGACGGCGCGCGCAGCTTCCACATCAAGGACCCGGCGGGCAACGTGATCCAGCCCATCTACCACCCGGCGGTGTCGGGCCAGCGCTTCAGCCCGGCCGCGGGCTGAGGCTCAGCCGGAGAGCAGGGCCGGGTCGACCTTGGCCAGGGCCTGGAAGGCCGGGCGGGCGAAGTAATAGCCCTGGAACAGCTCGACGCCGAGGTCGCGCAGGACGGCATACTCGGCCGCTGTCTCGACGCCCTCGGCAATCACGGCGATCTCCATCTCGCGGGCCATCTGCAGGATGCCGCGCGTGATCGCGACGCGGGCAACGTCGCGGTCGATGCCGCGGATCAGCGCCATGTCGAGCTTGATCAGGTCGGACTGGAATTCCGCCAGCAGACCGAGGCCGGCGTAGCCGGCGCCGAAGTCGTCGATGGCGGTGTGGAAGCCGCGGCCTTGATAGTGCTCGAGGATGTTGCGCAGATGCGGGTGGTCTTCGATGCGCTCGCCCTCGGTCACCTCGAAGATGATGCGCTCGGTCGGAAAGCCATACTGCTGGGCCGCGTTGAGCGTGGTGCGGATGCACAGCTCGGGACGATAGACCGCGTTGGGCAGGAAGTTGATGCTGAGCATGCAGTCCATGCCCAGTTCGGCCGCCAGCCGGATGGCCTTCACACGACAGGCCTGATCGAAGCGGTAGCGGTTGCCGTCGTTGACGTGAACGAAGACACTGCCGGCGCCCTCGCCGTTCGGCCCGCGCACCAAGGCTTCATGCGCAAAGATCTCGCCGCTCACGGCGTTCACGATAGGCTGGAAGGCCATCGTGAAATCAAACTCCAGACCCGCCCCCTCAAGACACTCCGAACATCCGAGCTGGCGAAAATCGGTCGGTTTTTGCATTCAACACTCCTTGACCCACCATCGACCGGCCGCAACCGGGGCTGGAACCATTACAAACAAAACCACTCTGCGCAGCAAGCCGCCCGTTGCTGCCAGCACAACCACTCAGCCCGCTCACTGCAAGGTGCCAGCATGACCGAAACACCGAAAAAAAAGCCATTCCGCATCTTCATCGACGACGTGAAGATTCGCCATACCTCGCATTGGGACGAGGATTTCATGAGCCGTGAGGAACTGGATGCGGCTTATGCAGTACCCACGCCGGCCCCCTCTCCCGCACCTCCCGCCACGGCATCCGATGACGATGAAAAAAAGCCGTGAGCGGCATGGCTTCCGCGCAACACTCGCGCTGATCTGCGCGAGCGCAACAGCCGCCACGGCCACGCCACTGGTCGCCGTCGATGTCGGCCATACGCTGCAGGCGCCCGGCGCCATCTCGGCGCGCGGACGCAGCGAACTGGCGTTCAACCACGATCTCGCACGCAAGGTCGTCGACGCCCTGCACGCGCTGGACGTGCGCACGGTGCTGGTGAATGCGGACGGCCGCATCGAATCGCTGCAGGCGCGACCGGCCAGCGTGCCGCAGGCGGATTTCTTCCTCTCCATTCATCACGACTCGACCAACGCCTCGGAGCTGACCGAGTGGGACTGGATGGGCACCCCGCAGACCTTCTCCGACCGCTGGGCGGGACACTCCATGTTCGTGTCCACGCGCAATCCGGACCTGGCCACCAGCCTGCTGTGCGGGCGCACCATCGGCGCGCGGCTGCAGCGCGCGGGCCTCATGCCGACCGACAAGAATGCGCGCAGACGCGCCTATCTCGACGCCGAACACGCCGTGCATGCCTTCGACAACCTAGTCGTGCTGTATCGCGCGCAGCAACCCGCCCTGCTGTTCGAGGCCGGCGTGATCAAGCATCGCGACGAGGAACTGCTGCTGCGCGACGAGGCGCGTCAGCAACGCATGGCGCAGGAAATCGCCACCGGCCTCAAGGCCTGTCTGACGGCGGGGCGCTGACGAACTGCGGCTCGGCCTCCAGCTCCACGCCAAAGGCCTCCGCCACGTCCTTGCGAATGGCTTCGGCCAGACGCCGCACATCCTCGCCGGTGGCGCCGCCGCGATTGACCAGCACCAGCGCCTGCCGCTCATAACTGCCCACCGGCCCGAGATCGCGCCCCTTCCAGCCGGCACGCTCGATCAGCCAGCCGGCCGCGAGCTTGGCGCTGCCATCGGGCTGCGGATAGGCCGGCAGTCCGGGATGGGCGGCCTGCAGGCGCTCCAGCGTGGCGGCATCCACCAGCGGGTTCTTGAAGAAGCTGCCGGCATTGCCGAGATCAGCCGGGTCGGGCAGCTTGCGGCGGCGGATGGCAATGACGGCATCGGACACGTCACGCGGCGTCGGCTCGGCCAGCCCGTTGCGCGCCAGCTCCGTGGCCAGCTCGGCGTAGCCGGTGACCGGCTGCCAGCGTCTGGGCAGGCGGAACGTGACCGAGCTGATCAGCCAGCGCCCGGCCTCCGCGTGCTTGAAGACGCTGTCGCGGTAGCCGAAGCAGCAATCCTCGCGCGCAAAGCGCCGCACGCTGCCATCGGCTAGCGACAGCGCTTCGAGGTGGTCGAAGCGCTCGGCCAGCTCCAGCCCGTAGGCGCCGATATTCTGGATCGGCGCGGCGCCCACCGTGCCGGGAATCAGCGACAGGTTCTCCAGCCCGCCCCAGCCCTGCTCGAGTGTCCAACGCACGAAGTCGTGCCAGTTCTCGCCGCCGCCGGCGCGCACCAGCACATGGTCGTCGTCCTCGCCCACCTGCTCGCGCCCGGCAATCGCCACGCGCAGCACCCAGCCGGGGAAATCGCCGTCGAGCACCACATTGCTGCCACCACCCAGCACCAGGCGCGGTGCCGTTGCCCAGTCCGCCCGCGCAATCAGCGTGGCGAGCTGCTGCGGGCTCTCGATCACGGCAAGGTGCGCTGCGCGGGCCGGCAGGCCGAGCGTATTGAGCGTGGTCAGATCGGCGTTGTCGGCGAGCTCCGGCTCGGCTGGCAGCGGCGTAGCGGGAATCGGAAACATGCGGTCATAGCCGAGGTTGAAGACAAAGGCGTAGGCCACGTAGGACAGCGCCAGGCCGATGTCGGCGATCAGCGCGGTGAGCCAGTCCATGCCGGTCAGCCACATGATCACCGGCAGCGAAAGCGTCAGCAGGCCACCCTCGAAACCCAGCGCATGCAGCACGCGCAGGCGCAGCGGGCGCTGGTCGGCCTGGCGGCCGGTGAGACGTCCCTCGCACCAGTCGAAGGCGGTGTTGTACGCACCGTTCCACACTGCGGCGATGAGCGCGATGATCACCATCAGCCAGATCGATTCGCGCAAGGGTACGCCGCTCAGCCACACGAAGGGCGGCGTGATCAGCAACAGGCCGCCGACCTCGAAAAGGGCGACCTGACGCACGCGATCAGCAAGGGAACGAAGTCGGGGGCGGGTTTTGTTCACTGCGGCTGGAATCTACAATGGGGCCCGGTTGCGCCTGGATGCGTGGCCCTTCGCGTGCATTTGCGGCAACGCCGCAAGGCATTCCCAGAGCCGCTGACGGACACCCCGCAGACGGCCACACGGACCGGCAACCCGCCGGCTCAAGGCGACGAACTCTAGCACATGCTCCCGCAGCTCCTCCCCATCGCTTCCCTCATGCTCGGCACCGCCCTGCTGCTGCTCGGCAACGGCCTGATGTCCACCCTGCTGGCCCTGCGCGGCAGTCTTGAAGGCTTCAGCGACCAGTTGCTCGGCCTCATGGGCTCGGCCTACTTCGTCGGCTTCCTGATCGGCACCTGGGCGGTGCCGCAGATGATCCGGCGCATCGGCCACATCCGCGCCTTTGCCTACTTCGCCTCGACCATCGCGGCGGTCATCCTGCTGCATTCGCTGATCGTCAATGCCTGGGTCTGGCTGGCGCTGCGGCTGGCCACCGGCATCGCACTGGTGGGCTTCTACACCGTCATCGAAAGCTGGCTCAACAGCCGCAGCGAAGCGCAGACGCGCGGCCAGGTGTTCGCCATCTACATGGTGGTCAACATGGTCGCGCTGGCCGGCGCCCAGCAGTTCCTGCACTTCGCCTCGCCGCAAAGCTTCGTGCTGTTCTCGGTGGCGGCCATGCTGGTGTGCCTGTCGGTGCTGCCACTGGTATCCACACGCCAGCCGCAACCACAGATCCACCGCGTACCGCGCCTGACCCTGCGCGAGATGTGGGGCGCAGCGCCCACCGCCGTGCTGGCCGCCATCGTGTCCGGCCTGTCGATGGGCACGTTCTGGAGCATGGCCCCGCTCTACGCCGCCCGCCTCGGCTACGATGCCGGCGGCGTGGCGATGCTGATGACGGCCACCATCGTCGGCGGCGCCGTGCTGCAGCTGCCACTGGGTCGCCTCTCCGACCGCTACGACCGCCGCTACGCGCTGGCCCTGGCTGCCGGCGGCGGTGCCGCCGGCGCCGTGCTGATGGCCCTCTTCGGCAATACCGCATGGGCCCTGCTGACCTCGGCCTTCGTCTTCGGCGGCATGGCCTTTGCGCTGTATCCCATCACCGTCGCGCACTGCGTCGACCACCTGCCGCAGGAGCAGATCCTGTCCGGCAACGCCGGCATGCTGCTGCTGCACGGCATCGGCGCCGTAGCCGGCCCGACGCTGGCCGGCGCGCTGATGACCTTCGGCGGGGCTGCCGCGCTGCCGCTGTTCTTTGCCGCCACGCTGCTGCCACTGGCGGCGTACATCGCCCTCTTCGCACGCGGCCACCGCGACGAGATCGTGGACGAAGCCGCCCAGTTCGTCCCCATGGTGCGTACCACACCGACCGCCGTGGAGATGGTCGCCGCTGCCGAGGAACACCGCCTGGAAAGCACCGGCCCGACCGACTCCGAGCCCGCCCCCGCACCGCGCGAAACTGGCGCCTGACCCCGGGTTCAGGCCAGAATAGGCCGACTGATCCTCAGGCGCGCGCATGCTCGAACTCGATCGCATCGTGATGAACTTCGGCGGCTTTCGGGCCGTCGATGGCTGTTCACTGAGGCTTTCGGAGGGCGAAATCCTCGGCCTGATCGGCCCCAACGGCGCCGGCAAGACCACGCTGTTCAACCTCATCGCCGGCGCCTTCGCGCCCACTGCCGGCAACATCCGCTTCCTCGGCGAGGACATCACCGCCCTGCCCACCGAAGCGCGCTTTCACAAGGGGCTGGTGCGTACCTTCCAGATCCCGCACGAGTTCCACCGCCTGACCGCGCTCGAAAACCTGATGATGGTGCCGTCCGGCCAACCCGGCGAACGCCTGCTCGCCAACTGGTTCGACTGGAAGCGGGTGCATGCGCGCGAAACCGAGGTGCGCGAGCGCGCCATGGCCACGCTGGAGTTCCTCGAACTCACCCACGTCGCCTTTGATCCTGCCGGCCACCTCTCCGGCGGCCAGAAGAAGCTGCTCGAACTCGGCCGCACGATGATGACCGATGCGCGCCTCGTGCTGCTCGACGAGCCCGCCGCCGGCGTCAACCGCACGCTGCTGCGCAAGCTCGAAGAGAAGATCGAGCGCCTCAACCGCGAGCGCGGCTACACCTTCATCCTCATCGAGCACGACATGGAGATGATCGCCCGCCTCTGCGGCCGCGTCGCCTGCATGGCCGAAGGTCGCGTACTGATCGAAGGTGATTTCGCCACTGTGCGGAATGACCCGCAGGTGTTGGAGGCTTATCTCGGTGAGCACGTCGGGGAGGATGAGGCATGAACCGCTGGGCCTTCACCTCTGCGCCCCTCACAACGCATGCGGCGCAATGCGCTGCGCTTATTGCGCCCTACCGTGACTACGGTCGGGCTGGCACCCTTCTCCCCTCTGGCTCGCCGAGTGGAGGGCGGTTTCGCCGGGGCAGTCCGGCCCTGCTGTTTGAGCGAAGCGAGTTCAGGGCCGGCCGGCGAAACCGGCCGGAGCGAGGGAACCGGCGCAGCCGGCGAGACGGCGGGGCGCGTTTCTTTGCCTACTTTCTTGTCGCGCGACAAGAAAGTAGGTCGCCCGCCGGGGCGAGACCCGGCCAGTCGAGGCCAAATCCGGGCAACTCCCTCAGCACAAGCTGCGTAGGTCACATAAGCGCAGCACATGTGACAACAGGATGCGCTGACGCTTATCCGGCCTACGACGTCATGATGAGGGGTAGCGCATGAGCACCCCGCTGCTCACCCTCGACGCCGTGCGCGGCGGCTACGGCGAGGCCGACATCCTCGACGGCGTCAGCCTGCACGTCGATGCCGGCGAGATCGTCGTCATCGTCGGCCCCAACGGCGCCGGCAAGTCCAGCGCGATGAAGGCCGTGTTCGGCCTGCTGACCGTGCGCGGCGGGCGCATCGAGTTCGACGGCGACGACATCACCGGCTGGACGCCCGACCGCATCGTGCGACGCGGCATCTGCTTCGTGCCGCAGGTGGACAACGTGTTCCGCGACATGAGCGTGCACGAGAACCTGGAGATGGGCGCCTTCCTGCGCCGCGGCGACCTGTCCGCCGCCTACGAGCGCGTGTATGCGCTGTTCCCCGATCTGCGTGACAAACGCCGCACGCTGGCCGGCAACCTGTCCGGCGGGCAGCGCCAGATGGTAGCGATGGGCCGTGCGCTGATGCTGGAACCGAAGCTGTTGCTGCTCGACGAGCCCACCGCCGGGCTGTCGCCCAAGTACATGGAGCAGATCTTCCAGATCACGCGCGACGTGCGCGACGCCGGCGTGGCCATCCTGCTGGTCGAGCAGCACGCCAAGCAGGCGCTGGCCTTCTGCGACCGCGGCTATGTGCTGACCACCGGCGCCAACCGCTGCGATGGCAGCGGAGCAGAACTGCTGGCCGATCCGGAAGTAGTCCAGCTCTTTCTCGGTGGGCAGGGATGATGGATCTGTACGAGTTCATCAACTTCCACCTCATCCCCGGCCTGCTGCTGGGCGCCATCTATGCGCTCGGCGCCATCGGCGTGACGCTGGTGTTCGGCATCCTGCGCTTTGCCCATCTGGCGCACGGCGATCTGCTCACGCTGGGGGCCTTCCTCGCGCTGGGCGTGGTCACGTTTTCGGGCATGGACCCGTGGTTTGCGCTGCCGGTGGCCATGCTGCTCACGGCCGGCGCGGCGCTGCTGATCGACGCCAGCTGCTACGACTACCTGCGCGAGCGGCCGAAAATCCTCACCGTGATGGCCTCGCTCGGCGTCGCGCTGATGGTACGCGCGGTGGTGCAGATGGGCTGGGGAACGGACCCGACGACCTACTCCACGGGCATCGTGCGGCCGACCGAATACTTCGGCTCGGTGCTGCTGCGCGAGCGGGAACTGCTGACCTTCGCGGCGGTGATCCTCATCGTCGTCGCGCTGGAGGCCTTCCTGCGCCTCACCCGCTGGGGCCGTGCGATGCGAGCGATGAGCGACAACCCCGACCTCGCCCGTCTGTGTGGCGTAGACACGCGTCAGGTGGTACGGCTCACCTGGGTCATCGTCGGCATGCTGTGTGCCGCCGCCGGCTTCCTGCTCGGCATCAACACCGAGGTGTGGGCGATGATGGGCTGGTGGGCGCTGCTGCCGATCTTCGCCGCCGCCATTCTCGGCGGTGTCGGGCGCATCGACGGCGCAGTGCTGGGCGGGCTGGTCATCGGGCTGGCCGAGGAGTTGTCGGTGCTGGTGGTGCCGGCGCAGTACAAGAGCGCCACCGCCTTCGTCATCCTGCTGCTGGTGCTGCTGTTCCGGCCGCGCGGCATTCTCAAGGGCAAGGTGCTCTGATGGATGCCATGGGCCTGCTCAACTACGCGCTGTTCATGCTGGTGCTGGTCGGCATCTACGGCCTGATGGCGCTCGGCCTCAACGTGCAGTGGGGGCTGACCGGGCTGTTCAATGCCGGCATCGCGGGCTTCTTTGCCATCGGCGCCTACACCTCGGCCATCCTCACCAGCCCGGCGCTGGCCGGGCGCGTGGGCGGTTTCGCGCTGCCGGTGCCGGTGGGCTGGCTCGCCGCCATGGCGCTGGCTGCACTGCTGGCCTGGCCCATCGGGCGCATCTGTCTGCGGCTGCGCTCGGACTACCTGGCGATTGCCACCATCGGCGTAGCCGAGATCATCCGGCTGGCCATCCGCTCGGAAGACTGGCTCACCGGCGGCGTGCGCGGCATTGCCAACATCCCGCGCCCTTTCGGCGAGCTGCCGTATCTGGCCTCGCAATTTGCGTATCTGACACTGGTGGTGGCCGCCGTGGTGGTCGCGTATCTGCTGGTGGAGCGCCAGTTGCGCTCGCCCTGGGGGCGCATGATGCGCGCCATCCGTGACAACGAAGCCGCCGCCGCGGCCATGGGCAAGCGGGTGGAGGCGCGGCGGCTGGAGGCCTTCATCCTCGGCTCGGCGCTTATGGGGCTGGCCGGTGCGCTGTTCGTGCATTTCAACCGCGCCATCACACCGGACGCCATCGACCCGATGATCGTCACCTTCCTCGTCTGGATCATGCTGATCCTCGGCGGCTCGGGCAACAATCGCGGCGCCCTGCTCGGCGCGCTGGTGATCTGGCTGATCTGGTCGCTGTCCGAACTACTTACCGACCGGCTTCCGACCGAGGTGGCAATACAGGCAAAATACGCCCGCATGTTCCTCATCGGGCTGGCGTTGCAACTGGTACTGCGCTTCCGCCCGGACGGCATCCTGCCGGAAGAACGCCGCACACGAAAACAGGACCCGCCATGATCCGCAAGCATCTCTTCATCGCGGCCACCGCCGCCGCGCTCGCCACCCCGGCCATCGCACAGGACGCGAAGATCGGCCTGCTGTTCGGCATCTCCGGCGCCATCTCGGCAATGGCTCCGACCATGGTCGAAGCCTCGCGCCTCGCCGTGGATCAGGTCAACGCCCAGGGCGGCATCGGCAACGGCCGCAAGCTCGTGCCGGTGCTCGGCGACAGCGGCTGCAACCCGCAGAACGCCACCGACGCCGCCACCAAGGCGGTCAATCTCGAAGGCGTCATCGCCATGGTCGGGCCGAGCTGTTCGGGCGCGGTGCTGGCCGCCGCCAACTCGGTCACGGTGCCGGCCGGCGTCACCATGGTCTCGCCTTCGGCCACCTCGCCGCAGGTCACGAAGATCGTCGACCGCGATCAGGTCTTCCGCACCGTGCCGTCCGATGCCTACCAGGGCGCGGCACTGGCGCGCACGCTGCTCACGCGCGGCACGAAAACGGTGGCGGTGACCTACCTCGCCAACGACTACGGCACAGGCCTGGCGCAGTCCTTCAAGGCGGAATTTGAAGCAAAAGGCGGCACGCTCGCCGCCTTCCAGCAGCACGACGGCGCCAAGGCCTCGTACCGCTCCGAACTGTCGCGCCTCGCGCGCAGCGGCGCCGACACGCTGGTGATCTTCGACTACGGCGACGGCACCGGCCTGACCCTGCTGCGCCAGTCGCTGGA
Source organism: Pseudazoarcus pumilus (assembly GCA_033837965.1). GTDB lineage: Bacteria > Pseudomonadota > Gammaproteobacteria > Burkholderiales > Rhodocyclaceae > Pseudazoarcus > Pseudazoarcus pumilus_A. The sequence continues at coordinate 11,678 of JAJLLM010000090.1, read as the reverse complement.
GAACGGCTTCTTCAAGCATTTCGTCGGCGGCGACGGCATGAAGTCCGAGGCCATGATCCAGGCCATCGGCGCGAAGAACCTCGACACCCTGCTGGTTTCCGCCCCGGTCGGCGCCGGCGAGCAATCACTGGAAATCTTCCGCAAGGACTTCAGCGCCAAAGGCGGCAACCCCGACGGCATCTTTGCCACCACCTCCTACGACGCTGCCTTCCTGCTGGCGCTGGCCATCGAACACGCCGGCGGCGACCGCGCGAAGGTCGCAGCCTCGCTGCGCGCTGTCGCAACCGCACCGGGCGAACCCATCCAGCCCGGCGAATGGGCCAAGGCGAAGAAGCTCATCGCGGCCGGCCGCGACATCGACTATCACGGCGCCGCCGGCGACCACGAGTTCGACGCAGCCGGCGACGTACCCGGCGCCTACGCCCTGCACCGCGTTGCCGGCAGCGGCTTCGAGGCCATCGCGCGCATGGAGTAAACGTGCTGCGGCCAAGCTGACGGCTTCCAATCCAGCACGTAGTGGACTAGATTCCGGATATACATTCTTTCGCGTATATCCGGAGCATCAAGATGCAGGTTTCCAAGTGGGGTAATTCGCTCGCCGTACGCCTGCCGGCCGCGGTGGTGCAAGCGCTGGACCTCAAGGAAGGCGAGGAGATCCAGTTGCACGTGGTCGGCGAACGCGCGCTGGAAATTGCGCGCAAGCCCGGGCGCACGGAATTGCTGGCGCGCCTGCGCCAGCTGCGCGGCAGGTTGCCGGCCGACTTCCGTTTCGACCGCCTAGAAGCCCACGAGTCCGACCGCGAACGCTGATGGCGCGGGCCTTCCTCGACACCAACATCGTCCTGTACCTGCTCTCCGGCGATCAGCGCAAGGCCGACACCGCAGAGGCCCTGTTATCGCAAGGCGGTGTCATCAGTGTGCAGGTGCTGAATGAAGCGGTGTCTGTATGCCGACGCAAGTTGGGCATGCCGTGGGATGAAGTACATGCGCTGTTGGCTGCGGTAAGGGCATGCTGTGACGTCGTGCCGCTTGATCTCGCCACCCACGAACAGGGTCTGCAGCTGGCCGAGCAGTTCGGCCTCTCGGTCTACGACGCGCTGATCGTTTCCAGCGCGGTGCAGGCCGGCGCTCAAACGCTGTACTCGGAAGACATGCACAACAGGCTGGTCGTAGGCGATACGACCATCCGGAATCCCTTCGCATGAACATCCTGCCGATGTTCGGCCGCCGCGCACGGCGATTGAAATAAGTCCTTTCTGGCGCGTCACTTGCTTGTCTCTTCGGGCATGAAATCGCCCGGAAAGACAACGTGAACCAGGCACACCCCGCCGAACCCGCCGACGGCCCGCTGTCCGCCTTCTGGCGCGAGCAGGAAATGCTGTTGCTGCAGCAGGTCATCGGGCTGATCGGCAAGAGCCTGTCGCCCGATGTGGTGCTGCGGGAGATGCTGCACCTGCTGTCGGAACTGCTGGGCCTCAACCGCGGCCGCATCGTGCTGCGCGACGAGGGCGCAGACACCTGCCGCATCCGCTACGCCTACGGCCTCACGCGTGAGGAAACGGCACGCGGGCAGTACCGCCTCGGCGAGGGCGTGACCGGCACCGTTCTGGCGCGCGAACACCTCGTCATCGTGCAGGACATCGACCGCGAGGAGCTGTTCCTCGGGCGCGCCGTGGCGCGCGAGCGCCTGCCGGCCGGACCGGTGTCCTTCATCGCGCTGCCGGTGCGCATCGAGCAGAAGACCGTTGGCGTGCTGGCCTGCCACCGCATCCGCACGCGCAACCGCAGCATCGCCGACGACGTGTCGATGCTGCGCATCCTCGCCACGCTCACCGGCCAGTTGCTGTCACTGCAGTCCATGATGGAGGCGCGCACGCGCGAACTGCAGCAGCAGAACGCCATGCTCACGCGCGCCCTGCAATCGGGCAGCGCACGCTACGGCATCATCGGCACGGCGCCACCGCTGCTGCGCGCCATCGCCGAGCTGGAGCAGGTTTCCGACACCACCGCCAGCGTGCTGCTGCTGGGCGAATCCGGCACCGGCAAGGAGCTTTTCGCGCGCGCCCTGCATCTGGCCAGCCCGCGCCGCGACCGGCCCTTCATCCGCGTCAATTGCGCGGCCATCCCCGAGACGCTGTTCGAATCCGAACTGTTCGGCTACGAGAAAGGCGCCTTCACCGGCGCGGCCGGGCAACGCCAGGGCCTGTTCGAACAGGCCGACGGCGGCACCCTGTTTCTCGACGAGGTCGGCGAACTGCCGCTGACGCTGCAGGGCAAGCTGCTGCGCACGCTGCAGGAAGGCACCATCACCCGCCTGGGCGGCAAGCGCGAGCTGAACGTCGACGTGCGAGTGGTGACCGCCACCAACCGCGATCTGGAACGCGAGGTGACTGCCGGGCAGTTCCGGCAGGACCTGTTCTACCGCCTCAATGTCATCCCCATCCGCCTGCCCTCGCTGGCCGAACGACGCGGCGACGTGCGTGCGCTGGCACTGCATTTCCTCAACCGCGCCAACCAGACCAACCAGCGCAACGTGAACCTCACCACCGACGCCTACGACCGGCTGGAACGCCACGCCTGGCCGGGCAACATCCGCGAACTCGCCAACCTGATCGAGCGCGCCGTGCTGCTGGCCGACCGCGCCACGCTCGACGCCGCCGCCATCGAGCGCTTCCTGCCGGCCGGCGAGCCCCCGCCCGTGCCGCGAAGTGTTCCCGTCGTCACGCCGGAAGAGGTCGTACGCCCCTATCTCGCGGCGCGCTCGCACAGCGCCGATGATCTGCTGCAGGCGGTGCAGCGCTGCGGCGGCAACAAGTCGCGCGCAGCCCAGTCGCTGGGGCTCACCGCGCGGCAGTTCGGCTATCGCTGGAAGAAGTGCGGACTGGATCACGGCGCGGACTGAAGTCCGACAAAGTGTTCACATTGTCGACAATGTCGGCGTGCAGCGCCGAGGCAGCGCGCGCCGGACAACGCGACATTTCTCTTTTACTTTCAATGCACTGAACTCCGAAAACGCGACTGGCACGGCCCTTGCGGAGTGGACACTGAGCCCGGCACCCACAGCCGGACCTGACCACACCACTTCGGAGAACACCGTGACCACCGCAACCGAGACCCCCACCACCGTCAAGACTTATCTGCGCCCGATCGACCGCGACGGCCTGATGAAATTCGCCGAGATGGGCCGCAAGGACCCGTCGCGCCGCGGCACCAACAAGATCCACACCGTCACCGAAGGCCAGTACCGCACGCTGAGCTACACCGGCCGCAACGACGCCGTGGTGGTCGACGAGCCGCTGCACCTGTTCGGCCAGGACACCGCGCCGGCGCCGGGCGAGATCGTGCTGTCCGGCCTGGGTGGCTGCCTCGCCGTGGGCATCATCGCCGTGTCCACCTGGAAGCAGGTCAAGCTCAGCAAGCTCGAACTCTTCCTCGAAGGCGACATCGGCAACCCGGCCGCCTGGGGCGCCGGCGGCGCGGAAATGCAGCCGCCGCAAATGGGCTTCCAGGACATCCGCGTGAAGGTGCTGATCGAGGGCGACGCCCCGCGCGAAGTGCTCGACGAGATCGTGCAGCACGCCAATTTCTACTCGCCGGTGGCCAACACCATGCGCAACCCGATCCCGTTCAGCATCGCGCTGGCCGACTGAAGAACCCTGCCCGCGCCCGGGCCGGGCGCGGGTTGTCGTGGAGGAACCCGAGATGAATCTCGCCGAGGCGCCCGCCGCCGTCCTGAACCCGTCCGCCGTGGTCGCGGCCGTCACGCGCGTGGCCGACGGCCCGCTCGCCAAGGCCGCCACGCGCATCGACCGCGAGGGCTACTACCCGCTCGCCGAGATGCGTCAGCTGGCCGAGGCCGGCGCCTTCGGTGCGCATCTCGACCGCAACGGCACCGATGTCGCCACGGCGCTTGATGCCATGCGTGCCATCAGCCGCCGCTGCGGCTCCACCGGCTTTCTGGCCTGGTGTCACGACGTTTGCGGCCTGTACATGGAGCAGTCCGGCAACCCGGCGCTGACCGGCCAGCTGCTGACCGATCACGCCGCCGGCCTGACGTTCGGCGGTACCGCGCTGTCCAACCCGATGAAGTCCTTCGCCGGCATCGAGAACATGCTGCTCAAGGCCGAGAAGGTGCCGGGCGGCTACCGCGTGTCGGGCGCGCTGCCGTGGGTCAGCCACATCGCGCCGGGGCAGTACTGCGGCGCCATCGCCCGCGTCAGCAGGGCCGACGGCAGCCGATCGCACGAAATCATGTTCCTGCTGCGCTTCGAGGGCGAACAGGCGGTGCTGCGCCAGTGCCCAGAGTTCTCCGGCATGGAAGGCACCAGCACCTGGGGCGTGCGGCTGGACAACTACTTCGTCGGTGAAGACAGCCTCATCGCCGACCCGGCCCAACCCTTCATCGCCAAGATCCGCGGCGCCTTCATCCTGCTCCAGTGCGGCATGGCCATGGGCGTGGTGCAGGGCGCCATCGATTCCATGCTCGAGGTCGAGCCGCTGCTCGGCCACGTGAACAAGTTCCTGCACGACCGCCCGGACGAGCTGCAGGCCGAATACGAAGAGCTGGGCGCACGCATCTTCAAGCTCGCCGAAACGCCCTACGACGGCTCCAGGGATTACCTGCTCGACGTGCTCGACGTCCGCGCGGCCGGCGCCGAACTGTCGTTGCGCGCCACCCAGTCGGCGCTGCTGCATCAGGGTGCGCGCGGCTACCTGATGGACTCCGCGCCGCAACGCCGCATCCGCGAAGCGCACTTCGTGGCCATCGTCACCCCCGCCATCAAACACCTGCGCTGGGAGATGGACCGCCTGTCGCGTGAGGAGACACCGGCATGAGCGCCTCCGCCAACGCTCCGTGGAAGCAGTTCATCTGCCGCGCCTGCGGGCTGATCTACGACGAGGAACAGGGCGACGCCGACAGCGGGCTGGCCCCCGGCACCCGCTTCGAGGACATCCCGGACGACTGGGTGTGCCCGCTGTGCGGCGTGGTGAAGGCCGACTTCGAACCCTATGACGCCCCCGCCGCGCTGGCCGTGGCCGCCTCCGGTGCCGCACCGTCGCGCGAAGCCGGCGTGGTGGTGGTGGGCGGCGGTCACGCCGGCTGGGCGGTGGTCGAGGCGCTGCGCGCGCTGGATGCCGAGGTGCCGATCACGCTGGTCAGCGCTTGCGCCGCCGACCGTTATCACAAGCCCGAACTGTCCATCGCGCTGTCACGCGGCACCACGCCCGAAGCGCTGGTGCGCGAAGCCGGGCAGGCCGCCGCAAAGCGCCTCAACGTGCGCCTGCGCTGCGACACCTTCGCTACCGGCCTGGCCCCGGCCGCGCACAAGCTGCGCACCACGCGCGGCACCCTGCCCTACACCCATCTGGTGCTGGCCCAGGGTTCGCGCCCGGCACTGCCGCCGGCACTGCCGGCCAAGCTGTGCTGGCGCGTGAACAGCCTCGACGGCTGGCGCGGTCTGCACGCCAGACTGGCCGGCACGCACCGACACGTGGTGCTGGTCGGCGCCGGCATGGTGGGCTGCGAACTGGCCGAAGATTTCATCCACGCCGGTCATCAGGTCACGCTCATCGACGTGGCGGATGAGCCACTCGCCAACCTGCTGCCGCTGCGTGCCGCCAAGCGTCTGCGCGCGCATCTGGAGAGCCTGGGCGTGCGTTTCATCGGCGGCACGCAGGTCATCCGCGTGCGCGCCGTGGCGGATGAAAAACGTCAGGTCGAACTGTCCGACGGTCAGACGCTGGCCTGCGACGAAGTGGTGGCCGCCACCGGGCTCGCCACCGAATCACGCCTCGCACGCGGCGCCGGTCTGGCCTTCGAGCGCGGCATCGTGGTGGACCCGACCACGCTGGCAAGCAGCGCGCCGGACATCTTCGCGCTGGGCGACTGCGTCAGCCTGGACGGCACGCCGTGCCGTTTCATCGAACCCATCGCCCGACAGGCCGCCACCATCGCGCGCGAAATCCTCGGCCTGCCCTTTGACGCGAGTCGCCACGAAGCGCCGGTGATCCGCCTCAAAACGCGCTCCATGCCCGTGGTGATGCACGGCACGCCATGCGCGCAACTCGACTGGCAGGTGGTGGCTGACGAGGCCGGTTACCTGCACATGCAACAGCAACGGGACGGTGCCATCGCCGCCCGGCTTGAACTCGGCGCGCCACCCGCACGCCGCAGCGCCTGACATCCACCCATCCAGCGGAGAATTCCATGGCAGCCTTTGACGATCCCTTCCACAGCAAGCCCCTCGGTCGCTGCTCCTGCGGCCACCACACCAGCCAGGCCGAACACGACGCCGCCCTGCCGGCCGGCGAAGACCCGGCCATGCAACGCGCGGTGGAATCGGCCGTGGTGCGCGCGCTGTTCCCCGACGACACCATGCGCCGCCGCTTCCTGCGCAGCGTGGGCGCCGGCACGGCGCTGGCCGCCATCTCGCAGTTCGTGCCGATGAGCGCGCTGGCCGCCATGGCGTCGGAGTCCGGGCCGCTGGAGAAGAGCACGCTCAACATCGGCTTCCTGCCGATCACCTGCGCGACGCCGATCGTCGCGGCCGATCCGCTGGGCTTCTACGAGAAGCAGGGCCTGAAGGTGAACCTGATGCGCACGGCCGGCTGGGCCGTGGTGCGCGACAAGACCATCGCCGGTGAATTCGACGCCGCCCACATGCTCTCGCCGATGCCGCTGGCCATCAGCATGGGGCTGGGCTCCGACCCGGTGCCGATGGTGATGCCGGCTATCGAGAACGTGAACGGCAACGCCATCACGCTGGCCATCAAGCACAAGGACAAGACCAACCCGAAGGACTGGAAGGGCTTCCGCTTCGCCATCCCGTTCGACTACTCGATGCACAACTTCCTGCTGCGTCACTACCTGGCCGAACACGGGCTGGACCCGGACAAGGACGTGCAGCTGCGCGTGATGCCGCCGCCGGACATGATCGCCAACCTGCGCTCCGGCAACATCGACGGCTTCATCGTCGCCGAGCCGTTCAACCAGCGCGCGGTATTCGACGGCGTGGGCTTCATCCACACCCTCACCAGCGAGCTGTGGGACCGCCACCCGTGCTGCGCCTTCGTGTCCACGGGCAAGTTCGCCAAGGAAATGCCCAACACCTTCTCGGCGCTGTTCCGCGCCATCGTCAGCTCCACGCTGCATTGCTCGCAGATGGAGAACCGCAAGAGTGTGGCGGAGGCAATCGCCGGCCCGAACTACCTCAACCAGCCCAACACCGTGCTGGAGCAGGTGCTGCTCGGCCGCTTCGCGGATGGCCTGGGCAATGTGCGCAACGTACCCACGCGCATCGACTTCGACCCCTTCCCGTGGCAGTCGATGGCGGTGTGGATGCTCACGCAGATGAAGCGCTGGGGCTACGTGAAGGGCGACATCGACTACAAGCAGATCGCCGAGCAGGTCTTCCTCGCCACCGACGCGCGCAAGCGCATGGCCGAGCTGGGCTTCGCGGCGCCAGCCGAGAACTACAAGACCCACACCATCATGGGCAAGGTGTTCGACCCGATGAAGCCCGAAACCGCCCTGATGTAACGGGCATCCCGACGGACGCCGCGCCCCACCCCCGGCGGCGTCCGCCCTTTGTTCCAATCCCCGACAGAGGACACACGTCATGAGCAAGACCCTGATTTCCCCCGCCGAGCTCGCCGCTATGAGCGACGTAGTCATCATCGACACTCGCTCGCCCGACGCCTACGCCGCCGGCCACATTCCCGGCGCCGTGAACCTGCACGACATCTTCACCTTCCTCGCCACCTCGGATTCGAGCGGCGTGAAGGAGATGACCGAGAAATTCGCCACCGCCTTCGGCGCAGCCGGGCTCGACGGCAAGAAAACCGCCGTGCTCTACGAACAGTCCATGAACACAGGCTTCGGCCAGTCCTGCCGCGGCTACTTCCTGCTCACCTTCCTTGGCTACCCCAAGGCCGCCGTGCTGCACGGCGGCTTCGCCGCATGGAGCGCCGCCGGCCTGCCGGTGAGCACCGACGTGCCGACGCCCGCGCCGGCCGTCTTCCCGGTCGACCCGGCCGCCGCCAGCGTGCTGCTCACCAAGGACGACATGCTCGCCGCACTCGACAACCCGGCCATCGAACTGCTCGACGTGCGTGACGTGGATGAATGGATCGCCGACTCGTCCTCGCCCTACGGCAAGGATTTCTGCCCGCGCAAGGGCCGTATTCCAGGCGCCAAGTGGGTGGAGTGGTACCGCCTGATGAAGCCCTCGGCCGACGGCCCGGTGATCAAGGCGCCGGCCGAAGTGATGGCCGAGCTGGCCACCGTCGGCATCGGCAAGGACAAGCCGGTGTACCTCTACTGCTTCAAGGGCGCGCGCGCGTCGAACAGCTTCCTCGCGCTCAAGCAGGCCGGCGTCAAGGACGTGCGCATCTACTTCGGTTCGTGGAACGAATGGTCACGCGATCCGGCGCTGCCCATTGAGGAAGGCCTGCCCTACGCCGCGTAAGTCCTGCCACGGCGGGCGCATCCGCGGTGCGCCCGCCCACCGGAAGCCTCAGATGACCGTCACCATCGACTACTTCTATTCCCCGATGTCGGGCTACGCCTACCTCGGCGAGCCACGCCTGCGCCAGATCGCCGATGCCGCCGGAGCCCGCCTGCGCTACCGCCCGATGGACGTGGTGCGGGTGTTCGCCGCCACCGACACCGTCCCGCCCTTCAAGCAATCCGAAGCCCGCCTGAGCTACCGCCGCGAAGACCTCGCGCGCAAGGCCCGCCAGCTCGGCCTGCCGATCCACGTCGCACCGCGCCACTGGCCGGCCGACGCCACGCTGGCCAGTCGCGTGATTGCCGCCGTCGCCCTCGAAGGGGACGACCCCGGCCCGGCCTCTTTCGCCCTGCTCTCCGCCGTGTGGGCCGACGAACTCGACATCGCGCAGCCGGACCACATCGCCCACGCCCTGAGCCGCGCCGGCCTCGACGCCCAGGCCCTGCTGTCCGCCGCGCAGGCGCCGGAAGCCGCCGCTGCGGTGGCCGGCAACACCGAAGCCGCCATCGCCGCCCGCGTCTTCGGCTCACCCACCTTCGTGGTCAATGACGAGCGTTTCTGGGGGCAGGATCGCCTTGAAGATCTGGCGCGGCATCTGCACACACTGCAGGCCCATGCCTGAACCTCTCAGCCGAGATTGGCGCAGTGCAGCGCGTCCAGCCCGCTGGCGCGCAACACGCGGCGGGTGACGGCGGCGTCGAGCACACGCTCGCCACCGGGGTTGAACAGCGCCAGCCGGGTGCGAGCGCGGGTGATGCCGGTGTAGAGCAGTTCGCGCGTCAGGATGGGGCTGACGGTGTCGGGCAGGACCAGCGCGACGCTGCCGAATTCCGAGCCCTGCGACTTGTGCACGGTCATGGCGAACACGGTCTCCACCGCGCGCAGGCGGCTGGGCAGCACCCAGCGCACGCGGCCCGTGTCCGATGCGACGAAGGCCACGCGCAAGCGCGTGCTGCCGTCGGCCTCATGGCGCAGCAGGGTCACGCCGATGTCGCCGTTCATCAGGCCCAGGCCGTAGTCGTTGTGCGTGACCAGCACCGGTCGGCCGGCATACCAGTCGTGCCCGGTGTCGATACGCCCGGCGGCGGCGAGCCAGCGTGCAATCTGGCGGTTGAGCCCGTCCACGCCCCACTCGCCCTTGCGCACCGCGCACAGCACCTGGAAGGCCGCGTGGGCTTCGAGCACGGCGCGCGCGGCGGCATCTGCCGCTTCGTCGTCGAGCGGCACAGCCTCGCGCGCCAGTTCCAGCCAGGTGCGCGTGCCGTCGAGCACGGCGGCGCGCAGCGCGGCGAGCGCGTCCGCGCCGCTGTGGCTGGCGACATCCGCATGCGCGGCAGCGAGTTCGGCATGCACCGCAGCCGGTGCTCCGCCATTGACTGCCTCGGCCAGTTTTCCGATGCCGCTGGCGGCATCGAAGCGGCGGGACACGCGCAGCATGGCGATGCTCTGGTCCAGCGGCGTTCCAGCGGCGTCGATGAACTCGGGCGCAATCGTCTGCCCGCTCGCCTCCGCCAGCCATGCGACCGTATCCGGCGTGTAATGCGCCTCGCGGGCGCGCGCCGCCAGCACGCCCAGCACGGCGCCGGCCTCGACCGAGGCAAGCTGGTCGCGGTCGCCCAGCAGCACCAGCCGGGCATCGGCCGGCAGCGCGGCGAGCACGGCGGCCATCATTTCCAGGTCGATCATCGAGGCTTCATCCACCACCAGCACGTCCAGCGCCAGCGGGTGATCGGCGTCATGCCGGAAGGCGCGCGAATCGGGCCGTGCACCGAGCAGGCGGTGCAGCGTGGTGACCGTGGCGGGAATCGCGGCACGCACCGCGTCCTCGACATCGAGCATCTCCAGTGCACCGCCGATGGAGGCGTTCAGGCGCGCCGCGGCCTTGCCGGTGGGCGCGGCCAGCCGGATGCGCAGCGGGCGCACCGGGTCGGCCTGCAGGGCGAGTGACTGCAGCAGCGCGAGCAGACGCACGACGGTGGTGGTCTTGCCGGTGCCGGGGCCGCCGGTGATGACCGAGAAGGCGCTGCGCGCGGCCAGCGCGCAGGCGAGCTTTTGCCAGTCAGTGCCCTCGGACGGCGCAAACAAGGTGTCGAGCACGCGACGTACCTCGCCCGTCGGTGCCGCAGCGGCTGCGGCCACGCGGGCCGACACGGCGGCAATCACTGCCTGCTCGAAGCGCCAGTACCGGCGCAGATACAGTCGCTCACCGGCCAGCACCAGCGGGGTGTCGCCTTCGCCTTCTCCGACCAGTTGCGGGTGCGCCAGTGCCGCGCGCCACGCGGCGGCATCCACGCCGGCCAGCAAGCTGCGCGGCGTGTCGGTTGCGTCCTGCACACCATCCGGCGGCAGCGACAGCGCAAAGTCGGGATCACTCAGCGTGGCGGCCAGATCGAGGCAGGCGTGACCGCGCCCGAGCTGGTGGCTGGCCAGCGCGGCGGCGAGCAGCAGCAGGCCCGGCGCGTCCGGCGCCTCGCGCCACAGGAAGCCGGCAAAGGCGGCGTCGAGCGGCCTCAGCCAGCCGCGCTCGGCCCAGCGTTCGATGTGGGCGGCGATTTCGGTCGCGGAGGTGCTCGGCAGCGGAGTGGCGGACAGGCAGGGGATCATGCGACCTCCCTAACCGAAAACAAGGCGTCCAGCGCCTCGATCAATTCCCGCGGCGGACGCTCTACATGCACGCCTCGCGATTCGGCACCGATGCCGCGCAGGAACACATAGGCCGCGCCGCCTATGTGGCGGTCGTAGTCGTAACCCGGCAGCCGCGCGCGCAACTGGCGGTGCAGCGCGAAGAGATACAGCACGTACTGCAACTCGTAGCGCGCTTCCAGAATGGCGGCGCGCATTGCGTCCGGCGTGTAGGCCGCGTCCTCTGCGCCCAGCCAGTTGGATTTGTAGTCGATGACGTAATAGCGCCCCTCGTGCTCGAACACGAGGTCGATGAAGCCTTTCAACATGCCCTGCAACTGCGCAGGTTCGAGCGCTGGACGCGGTGCGGCATCCAGCGTGTGGGCACACACCAGTCGGTCCAGTTCGCGCGTTTCGACGCGGCCGGCCGACAGCCAGAACTCCAGTTCGGGGCTCAGCGTGTCGGGTTGCGCGAGCGCGCAGGCCGCGCCATCGGGCAGCGGCAACGGCGTGGTGATCAGCGCCTGCAGCCAGCCGGTGAGCGGC
>JAJLLM010000089.1:0-10786 GCA_033837965.1 Pseudazoarcus pumilus | reverse complement strand
CTCACCCACGGCACCGACACGCTGGAAGAAACCGCGCTGTTCCTCGAACTGCTGCTGCCTGCCGCCAAGCCGGTGGTGGTCACCGGCGCGATGCGTCCGAGCGACGCGGTATCGGCCGACGGCCCGGCCAACCTGCTCGACGCAGTGCGCGTTGCCATCGATCCGGCCGCGCACGGGCGCGGCACGCTGGTGGCTTTTGCCGAGCACATCCTGCCGGCGCGCGGCCTGCGCAAGGTGCAAGCCACGAGCGTGGATGCCTTTGCTGCGCTGGATGGCCCCGTCGGCTCGACGCGGCCGGATGTGCGCTTCTTCCGCCCGCCCGCGCCGCGCCCCGAACTGCTGCCGTGGCCGGACGCCGACCTGCCGCGGGTAGACATCATTCACGTGGCGGCCGGCACCTCACCGGCGTGGCTGGAGGCCGCGCGCGCCATGGGGGCAAACGGAATCGTGCTGACGCTGCCCGGCAACGGCAGCGTGCCCGATGCATGGCGCGAAGGTGTTCGCGCGCTCACGCAACAGGGCGTGCCGGTGGTGCGTGCCACGCGCTGCGGAGACGGCTTCGTGGCGCATCGGCGCCTGGATGTGGAACTCGCCACGCTGGCCGCCGGCCGACTCTCGCCCGCGCAGGCGCGCGTGGCGCTGATGCTGGCGCTCGCCGCCGGCGACGCCGCGGCCTTCAGCCGCGTCGCCCTGACCGCTCACAGCTCGTAGTCGTCGGCCCCGGCGCCGCTCAGCGCGGCGTCCACCATGCGGCGCGAAAGATGCGGCGCGAAGAGTTCGATGAAGGCGTACACGTAGCCGCGCAGGAAGGCGTTGCGGCGCAGGCCCAGCCGCGTGGTGCTGGATTCGAACAGGTGCGAAGCGTCGATCATGCCGAGCTTGCGGTCTTCGGCCGGGTCCCACGCCATGCGGGCAAGGATGCCGATGCCCAGATCCATCGCCACGTAGGTCTTGATCACATCCGAATCGAGCGCGGTGAGCACCACGTTGGGCCGCAGACCGCGCCCGAGAAAGGCCTTGTTGACCTTGCTGCGGCCGGTGAAGGCGTCGTCGTAAGTGATCAGCGGGTAGCGCGCGATGGCTTCCAGCGTGAGCGGCTTCTCCTGCAGGATGGGATGGCGCGGCACAGCGACGATGCAACGGTTCCACTGCTGGCAGGGCAGCGTCACGAGATCGGCCTCATCCGGAATCAGTTCGGTGGCAATCGCCACGTCGGCCTCGCCGTTGAGCACCATCTCCGACACCTGCCGCGGGTTGCCCTGATGCAGCGACAGCTTCACGCGCGGGTAGCGCTCCAGAAACGCGCGCACCACCGCCGGCAGCGCATAGCGCGCCTGCGTATGGGTGGTGGCGATGGACAGGCTGCCCTCGGATTCATTGGAAAACTCGTCGCCGACCTGCTTGAGGTTGTCGACGTCGCGCAGCATGCGTTCGGCGATCTGCAGGATGTGCTTGCCCGGCTCGGTCACGCCGACCAGCCGCTTGCCGTGGCGCACGAAGATATCGACGCCCAGTTCGGCCTCGAACTGGCGGATCTGCTTGGACACGCCGGGCTGCGAGGTGAACAGCACCTCGGCCGCCTCCGAGACGTTGAGACCGCAGCGGGCGACTTCGAAGACGTAGCGCAATTGCTGGAGATTCACGCGGGCACCCCGAATCAAATAACCAAGAGTTATTTCAGTTTAACGCACAAGACCTTCTTGCAACTATGGCTCACCGGTAGCATGCGTTCCCATCGAGCAGGACTGTCGGCAATGGACCGGCAACCGCCAACGGAGAAGACGGATGTACCGATACGACGAATACGATCAGCGGCTGGTGGATGAGCGCGTTGCGCAGTTCGCGGACCAGACCCGCCGCTATCTGGCCGGAGAACTCACCGAAGACGAGTACCGCCCGCTGCGCCTGCAGAACGGGCTGTACACCCAGCGCTACGCGCCGATGCTGCGCGTAGCCGTACCCTACGGCCTGCTCGCCAGCCGCCAGCTGCGCATGCTGGCGCACATCGCGCGCACCTATGACCGCGGCTACGGCCACCTCACGACGCGCCAGAACATGCAGTTCAACTGGCCCGAGATCAAGGACGTTCCGGAAATCCTCGCCCAACTGGCGACGGTGGAAATGCACGCCATCCAGACCTCGGGCAACTGCATCCGCAACATCACCTCCGACCCCTTCGCCGGCGTGGCCGGTGACGAGATCATCGACCCGCGCCCGTGGTGCGAGGTGCTGCGCCAGTGGAGCACCTTCCACCCCGAGTTCGCCTTCCTGCCGCGCAAGTTCAAGTTCGCGGTGAACGGCGCCGAGCACGACCGCGCGGTGATCCAGGCGCACGACATCGGGCTGGACCTCAAGCGCGATGCCGCCGGCAACGTGGGCTTCCGCGTGCTGGTCGGTGGCGGCCTGGGCCGCACGCCGATCATCGGCGAGGAGATCGCCGCCTTCGTGCCGTGGCAGCACATCGTCAGCTATTGCGAGGCCATCCTGCGCGTCTACAACCGCTTCGGCCGCCGCGACAACAAGTACAAGGCGCGCATCAAGATCCTCGTCAAGGCCATGGGCGTCGATGCCTTCCGCGAGCAGGTCGAAACCGAGTGGGCGCACTTCAAGGACGGCCCGCTGACGCTGAGTGAAGCCGAAGTGGCCCGCGTGGCCGCGCACTTCGTCGATCCGGCCTATGAGGCCCTGCCCGCCGAGGACGCCGGCTACCAGGCGCTGCTGCGCGAGAACAAGGCCTTTGCCGCGTGGGCGAAGCGCAATGTGCGCGCCCACAAGCAGCCGGGCTACGCCATCGTCACGCTGTCGACCAAGCACAAGGACGTGGCGCCGGGCGACATCACCGCCGAGCAGATGGACCACGCCGCCGACTGGGCCGACCGCTACAGCTTCGGCGAGCTGCGCGTGACGCACGAGCAGAATCTGGTGCTGGCCGACGTGCAGCAGTCGGATCTGTTCTCGCTGTGGAGCGAGGCGCGCGACGCCGGTCTGGCGAGCCCCAACATCGGCCTGCTGACCGACATCATCGCCTGCCCGGGCGGCGACTTCTGCGCGCTCGCCAATGCCAAGTCCATCCCCATCGCCAACGCCATCCAGCAGCGCTTCGACGACCTCGACTACCTGTACGAGATCGGCGACATCGAGATCAACATCTCGGGCTGCATGAACGCCTGTGGTCACCACCACGTCGGTCACATCGGCGTGCTCGGCGTCGATAAGAACGGCGAGGAGTGGTACCAGGTCACGATCGGCGGCAGCCAGGGCAACGACACCTCGCTGGGCAAGGTCATCGGCCCGTCCTTCGCCGCGGCCGACATGCCCGACGTGATCAGCAAGCTGATCGAGACCTATCTGGCCGAGCGCCTCGAGGACGACGAGCGCTTCATCGAAACCGTACGCCGCGTCGGCATCGAGCCGTTCAAGGCCAATGTATATGGCGCCCGCGAGGCGCAGAGGAAGGTGGCCAATGGCTAAGCTGATCCGCAACGGTCGCGTCGAGGACGACGCGCGCATCGTCGTCACGCTCAACGAGGGCGACACGCCCGAAGCCGTCGCCCTGCCCGCCGGCGCCCTGCTGGTGCCGCTGGCAGTGTGGCAGGCGCGCCGCGACGAACTCGCCGGTCGCGATGTCGGCGTCTGGCTGGCCGGCGACGAAGACCCCGCCGCGCTGGCCGACGATCTCGCCAGCCTGCCGGTGGTCGGCGTGCATTTCCCGGCCTTCACCGACGGCCGCGGCAGTTCCATCGCCGTGCTGCTGCGTTCGCGTTACGGCTACAGCGGTGAGGTACGCGCCATCGGCGACGTGCTGCGCGACCAGTTCAACTATTACACGCGCTGCGGCATCAACGCGCTGCAGCCGGCCGAGGGTCGCTACACCGGCGCACAGCTCGAAGCCGCCGTGGCCAGCCTCACCGACTTCAGCCTGCCGTACCAGGCCTCGGTGCAAGACCCCGAGCCGCTGTTCCGCCGCGTCGCGCGCGCCGCCTGAGGAGCCCGTCATGCATCCGAACATGAACCCGAACCTGGCCGACACCGCACTGCGCGAGTCGGTCACGGCCAAGGCCGCCGCCGCCGCCGAACTGCTGGGCCGCATCGCACGTGACTTCACGCCGGCGGGGCTGGCCAACAGTCTCGGCGCCGAAGACATGGTGCTGACCGACCTGATCGCCAAGGGCGGGCTGGCCATTGACAACTTCTCGCTCGACACCGGCCGCCTGCCGGCCGAGACCTACGACCTGATGGCCCGCGTGCAGCAGCACTACGGCCTCAAGCTGACGCTGTACTACCCGCAGCACCAGAACGTCGAGGCCTTCACGCGCGAAAACGGCATCAACGGTTTCTACGACTCGGTCGAAGCCCGCAAGGCCTGCTGCCACGCACGCAAGGTCGAGCCGCTGCAACGCGCGCTCAAGGGCAAGAAGGCCTGGATCACCGGCATGCGCGCCCAGCAGTCCGCCACCCGCGCCGAACTGCCGCTGCAGCTCTTCGACGCCGATAACGGGCTGGAGAAATTCAACCCGCTCGCCGACTGGAGCGAGAAGGAAGTGTGGGCCTACATCCGCTTGAACGATGTGCCCTACAACAAGCTGCACGACCAGTTCTACCCGAGCATCGGCTGTGCGCCCTGTACCCGCCCGGTGGCCATCGGCGAGGACGTGCGCGCCGGCCGCTGGTGGTGGGAGAACCCGGAGAGCAAGGAATGCGGACTGCACGTACTGAAGAAGGCCTGAACCTGAACACTCAAGCCCCGCGCGGCCGGATCGCCGCACTGAAAGCCGGACTGCGCGCCGCCCTGCGTGCGCTGCGCAGCCAACCCAAACGCTGAACCGAGACGAAACGATGTCCACGCTGACCAAACAGACCCTCAGCCACCTCGACTGGCTGGAAGCCGAAGCCATCCACATCCTGCGCGAAGTGGCGGGACAGTGCGCCAACCCGGCGCTGCTGTTCTCCGGCGGCAAGGATTCGATCTGCCTGCTGCGCCTGGCCGAGAAGGCCTTCCGCCCGGGTCGCTTCCCGTTCCCGCTGCTGCACGTGGACACCGGCCACAACTACCCGGAAGTGATCGAATTCCGCGACCGCCGCGCCGCCGAGCTGGGTGAGCGCCTGATCGTGCGCTCGGTGGAAGACTCCATGGCGCGCGGCACCGTGGTGCTGAAGACGCCGACCGAATCGCGCAACAAGCACCAGTCGGTGACGCTGCTCGAAGCCATTGAGGAGTTCGGCTTCGACGCCTGCATCGGCGGCGCGCGCCGCGACGAGGAGAAGGCCCGCGCCAAGGAACGCATCATGAGCTTCCGCGACGAGTTCGGTCAGTGGGACCCTAAGAACCAGCGCCCCGAGCTGTGGAACCTCTACAACGCACGTTCGCACAAGGGCGAGAACATCCGCGCCTTCCCGATCAGCAACTGGACCGAACTGGACGTGTGGCAGTACATCGAGCGCGAAAACCTCGAACTGCCGTCGATCTACTTCGCCCACGTGCGGCCGGTGGTGCGCAAGGGTGACCTGCTCTACCCCGTCACCGAACTGACCCCGGCACAACCGGGCGACCACATCGAAGAGCTGCAGGTGCGTTACCGCACGGTGGGCGACGTGACCTGCACGGCGCCGGTGCTGTCCGACGCCGACAGCGTGGCCAAGATCCTGATCGAAACCGCCACCACCACGATCACCGAGCGCGGCGCCACACGCATGGACGACCAGACCTCTGAGGCCTCGATGGAGCAGCGCAAGAAGGAAGGCTACTTCTGAGCCGCGCCCACGCACACACTGAATGCTGAAGGAATCATGAACATGTCCGCCCACGAAAACCTCCCCGGCATCGACACCGGCCTGCTGCGCTTCCTGACCTGCGGCAGCGTCGACGACGGCAAGAGCACGCTCATCGGTCGTCTGCTGTTCGACACCAAGACCATTCTCGTCGACACCCTGAGCGCCATCGAGAAGACCTCGGCCAAGCGTGGCATGAGCGCCGTCGACCTGTCGCTGCTCACCGACGGCCTGCAGGCCGAACGCGAGCAGGGCATCACCATCGACGTGGCCTACCGCTACTTCACCACCGGCACGCGCAAGTACATCATCGCCGACGCGCCGGGCCACGAGCAGTACACGCGCAACATGGTCACCGCCGCGTCCACCGCGCATCTGGCCATCATCCTGGTCGATGCGCGCAAGGGCGTGCAGACCCAGACCCGCCGCCATTCCTACCTCGCCCATCTGGTCGGCATCCCGCATCTGGTGGTGGCGGTGAACAAGATGGACCTGGTCGGCTACGACCGCGAGACCTTCGAGCAGATCCGCGCCGAATACCTCGCCTTCGCCCGCAAGCTGGGCATTCCCGACGTACGTTTCATTCCGATGTCGGCGCTCAACGGCGACATGGTGGTGGATCGCGGCGAGCGGCTCGGCTGGTACGACGGCCCGACCCTGCTGCAGGTGCTCGAAGCCACGCCGACCGCGCACACCGAAGTGCCGGAGGATTTCCGCTTCCCGGTGCAGTACGTGTGCCGTCCGCAGGATTCCGCCAACGCCGAACTGCACGACTACCGTGGCTTCATGGGCCGCGTCGAATCGGGCGAGATCGCCGTCGGCGACGCCGTGACGGTGTTGCCGTCGGGCCGCACGAGTCGTGTGAAGGCCATCGAGATCGGCGGTGTGAAGCAGCCGGTGGCGATCCACGAGCAGTCGGTAACGCTGCTGCTGGAAGACGAGATCGACATCTCGCGCGGCGACATGATCGTCAAGACCAGCGAGCAGCCCGAGGTGGTCAAGCAGGTGGAGGCCAACGTGTGCTGGCTGTCCGAGCAGCCGCTGTCGCCAGCGCGCACCTACCTGCTGCGCCACACCACGCGCGAGGTGAAGGCCAAGGTGGCGCACATCGACTACCGGCTGGATCTGAACACCCTCGACAACGTCGACACCAACGCGCTGGAGATGAACGACATTGCCCGCCTGACGCTGAAGCTGGCGCAGCCGGTGTTCGTCGATGCCTATGCCGAGAACCGGGCCACCGGCGCCTTCATCATCATCGATGAGAGCACCAATAACACCGTCGGCGCCGGAATGATTCGCTGAACCAGCGCCAGCGGTGCGATAATCGCGGGGGGCCGGAAGGCCCCCCGCTTGCGTTCACTGCGCAGGCAAGGACACCACGGCCCGCCTCCGGAGACAACAACGGCGAAGGCCGGCAGACCAAGAAAGACAGAACATGAAGCGCCTTGACGACTATCGCCTGAAGCTGGGCAACCGCGAATACGTGCCGATCATGATCGGCGGCATGGGCGTGGACATCTCCACCTCCGACCTGTCGCTGGTCGCCGCGCGGCTGGGTGGCATCGGCCACATCTCCGACGCCATGGTGCCGACCGTCAGCGACCGCCGCTACGACACCAAGTACGTGCGCGACAAGCAGAAGCTCTACAAGTACAACGTCGCCAACATGGACAAGTCCGAGGTGCAGTTCGACCTCGCCGTGCTCGCCGAGGCCACCGAAACGCACGTACGCCGCACCATGGAACGCAAGCAGGGCGACGGCCTGGTGTTCATCAACTGCATGGAAAAGCTGACCATGAACGGGCCCAAGGACACGCTGCGCGTGCGCCTGCGCTCGGCGCTGGATGCCGGCATCGACGGCATCACGCTGGCGGCCGGCCTGCATCTGGGCTCCTTCGCGCTGATCGAGGACCACCCGCGTTTCCGTGACGCCAAGCTCGGCATCATCGTGTCGTCGCTGCGCGCGCTGCAGCTGTTCCTGAAGAAGTCCTCG
Source organism: Pseudazoarcus pumilus (assembly GCA_033837965.1). Lineage (GTDB taxonomy): Bacteria > Pseudomonadota > Gammaproteobacteria > Burkholderiales > Rhodocyclaceae > Pseudazoarcus > Pseudazoarcus pumilus_A. The sequence continues at coordinate 3,021 of JAJLLM010000089.1, read as the reverse complement.
CGCACCAACCGCCTGCCCGACTACGTGGTGGTCGAAGGGCCGCTGGCCGGCGGCCACCTCGGCTTCGGCATGGACTGGGCGCAGTACGATCTGGCCACCATCGTGGCCGAGATCCGCGACTGGATGAAGGCCGAGCAACTCGACATCCCGCTGATCGCCGCCGGCGGCGTATTCACCGGCTCGGACGCCGTGAGCCACATCGAGAACGGCGCTGCCGCCGTGCAGGTGGCCACCCGCTTCACCGTGACCCACGAATGCGGTCTGCCGGACGACGTCAAGCAGCACTACTTCACGGCCAAGGAAGAGGAGATCGAGGTCAATCAGGTCTCGCCCACCGGCTATCCGATGCGCATGCTCAAGAGCAGCCCGGCGATCGGCTCGGGCATCCGCCCGAACTGCGAAGCCTATGGTTACCTGCTCGACGCCAACGGCGGCTGTGCCTACATCGACGCATACAACCGCGAAGTCAAGCTGCACCCGGACGCCAAGAAACTCAAGGTCGTGGACAAGACCTGTCTGTGCACCCACATGCGCAACTTCGACTGCTGGACCTGCGGCCAATACACCTATCGCCTGAAGGACACCAGCGTGCGCGGGGAAGATGGCAACTACCAGCTGCTCACCGCCGAGCACGTCTTCAAGGACTACCAGTTCAGCACCGACAACAAGATCGCCCTGCCCTGACCCGCAGCGGCGCAAATGCAAAAAGCCCGCCTTCCGGCGGGCTTTTTCTTTGTGCGGCACTCAGCGATTGAGCAGACCGCCCAGACCTTTCTGCAGGCTTTCCTTGAGGTCGCCCCCGGCCTTTTCCTTGAGTTCCGGCGAAAGCTTGTCCTGCACCGCGCCCTTGAGCTTCTCCTGCGCCTGCTGCTTCACGGCGTCGCTCATGAGGTTGCCCAGGTCCAGCCCGAAGGACGGATTGGAGAAGGTGCCGCTGACCTTGATCGGCACCGTCACGCCCTTGAGGTTGTCGAGGCCCGCGCCCCCCTGACCGGACAGACTGGCCACCACACTGGCCCGCACGGTGTAATCGATGGTCTCCTCGGGGATGTTGGCGCTGCCCTTGCCGCCGACCCGCAGCAGCGGCGAACGCACATCCAGATCCTCATTGCGCGCCACACCGTTGGCGATCTGCACCGTGCCGGTGAGCTGCGAAAAGTCGGTCTGGTTGGGCTCGTTGCTCTCGGGCGCCGGCTTGCCGGTCATGCGCGCCTGCGCCTGACGCAGGTACTGGGCAATGTTGATGCCCTTCACCGCACCGTTGAGGAAGCTGAACGCCACGTCGCCACCGAGGGTGCGCTTCATCGAGTTGATGTCGTTGCCGCGCAGCTGCAGCTTGGCCGTGAGGTTGGTATTGCCGGTCAGACGCTCCTCGGCACCGGACAGATCACGCAGCAACGGACCGACCTGCACGCCCTTGAGCGACTCGTCCAGCGACACCGCCAGCGCCTGACCCCGGCCGTCGAGCGTGATGTTGCCGGCGTAGCGGCCTTCGTACAGCGCGGCCGAGAGCGGCGACACACGCACCACACCATTCTGCGCATTCACGTCGATGCTGATGTCGGTGACGGTCATGCCGCTGGCCACCAGCTTGCCGACCTTCAGCTTGCCGACGATGTCCAGCCCGCGCAGCATGGCCGGATCGACGATCGGTTCGGAGTCGGCCGAAGCATCCTTCTTGCCGCCGCCGGAAGCCGGTTGCGACGCTGGGTCGGCTGGCGGCAGATAGCGGTCCACATTGATACCGTCGAGCGCCAGATCGAAACGCAGCGCCTGTTTGGCGAAGTCGGCCACGCGAACCTCGCCAGTCAGATTGCTGTCGTCGAGCACGGCCACAAACTCGCGCAGCGCGGCCGAACTGCTGCTCGCCTCAACGCTCGCCTTGAGACTCGCGCGCTTGAGCACTGCCGCATCGCTCACCTTGGGCGCTTCGATGCCCAGTGCCCCCATCACTGCACCCGGATCGAAGGTCGGCACTTCGAGCATGCCGCTCACGGCCGGCGCCGAGGTGAGGTTCTTGGCGGCGAAGGTGCCCAGTGCCTTCACGCCGTAGCCGGAGAACTCCATGCCCTCGATGCTGGCCGTGCCGCTGGCCATGTCCACCGCCAGCTTGCTGGCCAGCACGAGTTCCGCCTTGCCGCCCGGCAAGCCAGTACCGGTGCCGTTGAAGCGCAGCGTGAAGCCGTCGATGTCGGCGCTCGGGCCGGCCAGATCGAATAGCACATCGCCCGCGATATCGACCCGGCCGGAAACCTGCGGCTCGCTCACCGCCACGTCGAAGCCCATCTCCAGCGGGAAGCGCGTGCCGGGGCTCACTTCGCCGGTTTTCAGTGTGAGATTGTCGACCACGTACTGCGCCTTGGCCTGACGATCGGCATACGACACCCGCGCCGATTCGATCTGCACACCAGACACCACCAGGCCGGCAACCGCCGCGCCCCCGTCCGCAGCGGGGGATCCGCTGCTGGCGGGCGCCTGCTCGCCGCCTGCACCGGCGAGGTCTTCCCAGTTGCTCTTGCCTTGTTCGTTGACGACCAGATCAAGCTTGAGGTCGCGCAGCACGATGCGATCGACCTCGATCTCCTTCTTCAGCAGCGGCATCAGGCGCGCACGGACCTGAACCTCCCCCACGCTGGCGAACGGCCCGTCGCCGAAGCCCGGCGCGTTGCCCAGACTGACCTGCGCGACTTCCACACCGATCCACGGAAACACCGACAGGCCGATGTCGCCGTCAATGGCGAGCTTGCGCCCGGTGGCCTTCTCGGCCTCCTCGGCAATGCGGTCGCGATAGTCGTTGGGATCGAATACGAAGGTGAGATAGGCCGCCAGCGCACCGAACAATACGATGACGACCCCGAGAATGATGGCGATGATGCGGACTGCGGTCTTCATTGCGGCCTCCTCGCCCGAAGCAGTCGGGACACTGCCTCAAGTAGAGCACCCACCGCGCGCGGATGCAACGTCGGCGCGGCTTGGCGGGCGATCAGGGCAATGCCACAGCAAGCGCGAGCGGCAGCGTGA
>JAJLLM010000088.1:0-20191 GCA_033837965.1 Pseudazoarcus pumilus | reverse complement strand
CAGCGGCACGTCGGGGTCGCGCGACGCCCAGGCATCGGCCAGATGACGCTGCATGGCGGCGTGCGCCATGCGCAGCACGGAACTGGCCGTGGAATAGCGGGCAAAGCGATAGGTGTCGGGGAAGAACAGCCCCTCCGGGTGCGCTTCCGTGACGCCGACCGCCTTCAGCAATGCAGCCTCGTCCATGCCCTGCGTATCCGGCCGGATCCAGTCATGCGACTCGACCGCCTGCCGGACCTGACGGAAATTCCAGCCTTCGATCAGCCGCAGTTCGGCAAAGGTGACGTCGCCGCGATGCAGCTTGTCGACCAGATCCAGTGCCGACATGCCGGGCGTGACCTGATAGCCACCAGCCACGATGCGCCCGGCCTTGCCCGTCACGCGCGCAATCCAGTACAGCGCATCGGGCGACAAGGGCAGCCCGGCCGTGTGCGCGGCACGCGCCGCCTGCCGCATCGTGAAGCCACGCTCGACCTCGAAGTCGACCGCTCCGGACAGCGCCAGCGGCCGCTGCGCGAACCACCAGGCCACGGCCATGAGCACCACCACGATGAAGCTCAGCAACAGGAAACAGCGCAACAACAGGGTCTTCATCGGATCGCAATCTGGCCAGAGGAGCCGCGCGCATGGCGCTTTGCGGCGGCCCGTATAATACTGCATCGACCTTGTCCCACTCCGACCGAGCCATGACCCAGCCCTGGACCGAATATCTCGCCGAAGAAGGCGCCCGCATCCGCGAACTTGAGGTGAGCTTCCCCGCCACCCCGGTCGACCCCGCGAGCTGCCACGCCGTACCCCTGCTGCATCTGGCGCGCATCGGCAGTCGCGGCGAGGAGACCGCCGGGTTCCTGCACAACCTGCTGTCGAACGACGTCAAGCATCTGGCCGCCGACGGTGTCGCCTGGAACAGCTTCAACACGCCCAAGGGCCGCATGCTGGCAAGCCTGCTGATGCATCGCGACCTGGACGGCTACGGCATCGTGCTGTCGGCCGACATCGCGCCGGCCATCCTCAAGCGGCTGTCGATGTACGTGCTGCGCAGCAAGGTCCAGCTGGCGCTGGACGAAGCCGTGTTGATCGGCCTTTGCGGTGCAGACACCGCAGCCACGCTGACGGCCGCCGGCATTGCCGTGCCACCCGAGGCGATGCGTCAGAGCATTGCCGACGACGTGCGTTGCATCCGCCTGCAGGGTGACAACTTCGTGCTGATCACCGACACCCGGCACGCGCCGGCCCTGTGGCTGCGTCTGCGGGATGCCGGCGCGCAGGCGGCAGGCACCGACCAGTGGCAGCTCGCCATGATCCGCGCCGGCCTGCCGCTGATCACCGCCGCAACGCAGGAGGAATTCGTGCCGCAGATGCTCAACTTCGAGTTGATCGGCGGCGTGAGCTTCAACAAGGGCTGCTACCCCGGCCAGGAGATCGTCGCGCGCACCCAGTATCTGGGCAAGCTCAAGAAGCGCATGTATCGCGTGCACGTGCCGGCAGGCGGCACCCCGGCGGCCGGGGATGACCTGTACACCCCCGGCTTCGGCGAGCAGTCGGCCGGCAAGCTGGTGAATGTCTCGCCTGCGCCCGAAGGCGGCTTCGAGGCGCTCGCCGTGCTGCAAATCAGTTGCGCCGAAGCGGGCGAGGCCCATGTCGGCGCGCCCGACGGAGCGCCGGTGCGCTTCCTGTCACTGCCTTATCCGCTGGCATGAATACGGCGGCGCTCCCGTCCGTGACGGAGCTGTACATCTACTACCGGGTGCACGACACAGACGCCGCCATCGAGCGCGCCCACGCCATGCAGCACGCGCTGGCGGCACACAGCGGCATCCGTGGCCGGCTGCTGCAGCGGCGTGACGACCCGGACACGCTGATGGAGATCTACACCGGCATCACCGACGTGGTCGCCTTCGAGGCTGCGCTGGCGGCCGCGGTCACGGCCTGCGGCCTGGACACGCTGATCCAGCCCGGCGCGGCTCGCCATGTGGAGCGCTTCACATGTGTCTGATCGTCATCGGCTGGCACGTCCACCCGGACTACCCGCTGATCGTCGCCGCCAACCGCGACGAACACTTCACGCGTCCGACCGCCCCGGCACATCGCTGGGCAGACGAGCCCAAGGTGCTCGCCGGGCGTGATCTGCTCAGCCACGGCACCTGGCTGGGTGCCACGCGGGACGGACGTTTTGCCGCCCTGACGAACTACCGCAACCCGGCCGTGCAGCGCGCCCACAGCCCCTCGCGCGGCCTGCTGGTGAGCGAGGCGCTGACCGGCATCGCGCAGACGCAGCAGGTGCTGGCGCATGTCGCCAGCGTCGCGCCGCACTACACCGACTTCAATCTCTTCGTCAGCGACGGCCGCAGTCTCGGCATCCATGAAAGTGCCGCCGGACGCAGCCGTATCCTCGAGCCCGGCGTATATGCGCTGTCCAACCATCTGCTCGACACGCCCTGGCCCAAGGTCGAGATCGCACGTCAGCGTTTCGTCGCGGCCCTGAGCGGCCCGCAGACCGACGACGCCTTCCTTGATCTGCTCCTCGACCGGCAACCCGCGCCGGACCACAACCTGCCCGCCACCGGACTGAGCCTGGAGTGGGAGCGACTGATGTCGCCGGTGTTCGTGCGCGCACCCGGCTACGGCACGCGCTCGTCCACGCTGCTCTTCGTGCGCCAGGATGGCGCCGCACGCCTGCGCGAACTGACCTGGAATGAGGAGGCCGAACTGGCCGGCGAGGTCAGCCACGACTTCCACATGAGCCTGCCCCCGCGCGACGAGGGCTGAAGCGCCGGCGCCTCAGCCGGCAAGCAGCGCGCGCCGCATCAGGCGATGGGCGATACCCGCCTCGTCGAACACCGCGCCCTCAGCGACAAAGCCATGACGCGCATAGAAGGCCTCGGCCTGCACCTGCGCGTGCAGCACCGCCTCATGCAGGCCGCGCCCTGCAGCCTCGGCCACCAGCGCTTCGAGCATTTGCCCGCCCAGCCCGCGAGCGCGCCAGTCGCGCGCCACAGCCAGGCGCCCGATGTGGCCGTCCGGCAGCAGGCGGCCGGTGCCGATCACAGCACCGTCGACTTCGCACACCGCGTGCAGCGACAACGGATCGAACTCGTCCAGTTCCATCTCCGGCGGCACGCCCTGCTCCTGCACGAAGACCTCGATGCGCAGCGGCATCACGCGCGTCTCGGCCTGCGCCCAGTCGCACAGCGACAACCGCACTTCACCCATGGATGAGGACTTCGGTGCCGACCGGCACGCGCTCGAACAGCTCGATCACGTCGGCGTTGCGCATGCGCACGCAGCCGTGCGAGAGCGGCACGCCCATGGGCTGATCGTTGGGCGTGCCGTGGATGTAGATGTAGCGGCGCATGCTGTCGACTTCACCAAGCCGGTTCACGCCCGGCTCGCAGCCCGACAGCCACAGGATGCGGCTGAGGATCCAGTCGCGCTCCGGATGCTGCGCCGCCAGTTCCGGCGACCACACCTCTCCGGTCGGCCGCCGCCCGCGGAACACCGCACCGGCCGGCGCGCCGGCGCCGATGCGCGCGCGGATCACGTGACGCCCGCGCGGCGTGCAATGGCTGCCCTGGCGCTCGCCCGCGCCATTGGCGGCAGTGGACACCGACCAGGTGCGCAGACAGGCGCCGCCCTCGTCGAACAGCCGCAGCGTCTGCTCCGCAATGCTGATCTCGATGCGCATCACACCACCTGTGTCTTGTTGCGCCGGGCGGCAAAGAAGCCGCTCAGCAAGGCCCCGCACTCTTCCGCCAGCACGCCACCTACGATCTCGGCGTGGTGATTGAGGCGCTTCTCGGCGTATAGGTCGATCACGCTGCCGGCCACGCCGGTCTTGGGGTCGCGCGCGCCGAACACGACGCGGGCCACACGCGCATGCATGATCGCGCCCGAACACATCGCGCACGGCTCCAGCGTCACGTAAAGCGTGCAACCCGGCAGACGGTAATTGCCCAGCCGCGCCCCCGCGTCGCGCAAGGCCATCACCTCGGCGTGGGCGGTCGGGTCGTGGCCGCGGATCGGCTGGTTGAAGCCGCGCCCGACGATCTCGCCGTCGCACACCACCACCGCACCCACCGGCACCTCACCGCACTGCCCGGCCAACCGCGCCTGTTCGAGGGCGGCCTGCATGAAGAATTCGTCGGAGTTCATTTCGCTCTGCATTCAGTAAAGCCGAAGCATCAAGGTCATCGGATCAAGCGGCGACGGGCTGAAACCGTAGCGCAGATAAAAGCCAAGCGCACGTTCGTTGAGTGCATGCACGAGCAATGCCCGCACGCCGGCCTCTGCCGAAACCCGCGTTGCACGGCGCACCGCGTCCGCGAGCATGGCGCTGCCGAGCTGCCGACCCTGTACGCAACGATCCACGGCCAGACGGCCGAGCACCAGCACCGGAACAGGATCGGGCATGTTACGCCGCACGCTGCCGGTGGCCGCGCCATGCGTGACGGCCCCGGCCGCGAGGGCGTAGTAGCCGAACACCTCACCCGCTGAGTCCGCCACCACGAAAACACGGCTCGCGCCGCTCAGGTGATTGTTTAACGCACGCTGCCGGAACCAGTCATTGAGGACCACCTCACCGCAATCGAAACGGTCGCGTCGATGCTCTGCGTGCAGCGGCTCGGGCGGACGCAGGGTGATCATGCAGCGCGATCATCCCAAGGGGCCTTCACCCCCATCAACTGCTCCAGCCCGGAATTGGATCTCATCGGGGCGTCAAGCAAGCGCGTGAACTCTGCGAAGCGATCGCCGTTGAGCGAAAAGAACACACGATCAAGCAGCACGGCTTGCGCACGCTCACATGCCGCTTCAAGCATGAAATCGGAACGATTCTTTCCGAGCAGGCTGGCAGCCTGGTCTATGAGTTCGCGCTGTTCCGGAAGGGCACGAAGGTTGATGGCAGCATCACGCATTGGAACCTCATGTACATCTATTAGCTATACATGGCAGCATGCTCCAGCGTATAGCTGATGTCAATACACCCCCGTTACCGGACAACTGATTGCCAACGCTTGCAATCCTGCCCGCTGCCCTGACATAGAATCGCACCCCGTTTTCACTCATCCGAACCGCAATGGACGCCCTCAAACGCATTGTCGAATCAAACCGCTTCCAGAATTTCGTGATCGCCGTAATCGTGCTCAACGCGATCACGCTCGGGCTGGAGACTTCCGCCTCGGTCATGGCATCGGCCGGTGGGCTGCTGGTGCTGCTCGACCGCGCGGCGCTGGCGGTGTTCGTGGTCGAACTGGTCCTGAAGCTGCTGGTGTACCGCCACAACTTCTTCCGCAGCGGCTGGAACGTATTCGACTTCCTCGTCGTCGCCGTGACCCTGCTGCCCACCGGCGAAGGCGTGTCGGTGCTGCGCGCGCTACGCATCCTGCGTGCGCTGCGGCTGGTGTCGGTTGTCCCGTCGATGCGCAAGGTGGTCAATGCGCTGCTGCGGGCGATTCCCGGCATGACCTCGGTGCTGACGCTGCTGCTGCTGGTGTTCTACGTCGGCGCGGTGATGGCGACCAAGCTGTTCGCGGCCGACTTTCCGGAGTGGTTCGGCAGTATCGGGGCGTCGTTCTACACCCTGTTCCAGGTGATGACACTCGAATCGTGGTCGATGGGCATCGTGCGGCCGGTGATGGAGGTCTATCCGCTGGCGTGGATCTTCTTCGTCATCTTCATCCTGCTCACTACCTTCGCGGTGCTCAACCTGTTCATCGCCATCGTGGTCGATGCCATGAACACCACCGACCACGCCGAGGGCGAGCAGACCCGCGCGCTGGTGAAGGCTGACCACGACGAGATGATGGAACAGATGCGCGCCCTGCGCGCCGAGGTCGCGGCGCTCCGTCAGGAGCACCGCGGCTGATCAGCTGAGCTTTTCGCGCAGGTGGCGGCGTACCGACAGTTCGCTGCCGCACCAGCCGAGCAGGGCGGCGAAGGCCAGCAGTGCAACGCTTTCCTGCGCGCCCGGACCGGACAGGCTGAACACCGCGCCATAGGTGGCGGCCAGGCCTTCCACCGGCTTCGCCAGCGCGTATACCGCCAGCCACACGGTGGCCAGCGCCACCACACCGCCCAACAGCCCCTGCAGGCTGCCGAACCAGTAGAACGGGCGGCGGATGAAGGGGTCGGTGGCACCGAGCAGGCGGCTCACGTCGATCTCGTGACGCTGGGTGAGGATCTGCAGACGGATGGTGTTGAAGGTGACGATCACCATCGCGATACCGAGCAGCAAAGCCAGCAGCAGCACCGAGGATTTGCCCAGTTCCAGCAGTGCATGCAGGCGCTCGACCCAGGCCGAGTCGAGTTGCACATGCTCGACCTTGTCCCATTCGCCGAAGCGCGCCAGCAAGCTCTGATACAGCGCGGGGTCTGCGGCGGCAGGCGTGACCACGAAGGCATCCGGCAGCGGGTTGGCGGCGAGCCCGCCGAGCACGTCGCCCAGACCGCTGCGCTCAAGCTGCCGCATGGCCTCGTCGCGCGACACGAAGACGTAGCTCGCCACATCACCGTCCGTGCCTAGCCGCTTGTCCATCGCGGCAATGTCTGCGCGCGAGGCCTCGTTGGACAGGAAGATGCTCAGTTCCGGCGAGCCAGAGACGCCGCGCGCCAGCGAAGCAACGTTGTCGAGCAGCAGATAGCCGGCCGCCGGCAGCGACAGCGCGATGCCCACCACCAGCGCCGAGAGCAGCGTGCCGACCGGCTGGCGCAACAGCCGGCGCACGGCGATGCCGATGGCGTGGGAATGAAGGTAAAGCCAGTTCTTCATGCTGCCAGATCCCGAATCAGCATGCCCTTGCCCAGCACCAGCCGGCGCGGGCGCCATTCCATGAACAGGCGCTCGTCGTGGGTGGAGATCAGCATCGTCACGCCGGCCTCGTTGAAAGACTTGAACAAGGCCGCGATCTCGCGCGCATAGGCCGCGTCCAGATGCGCGGTCGGTTCGTCAGCGATCAGGATGGACGGCCGGTTGACGATGGCGCGCGCAATCGCCACGCGCTGCTGTTCGCCGCCCGACAGACCCGCCGGCATCTCGCGCTCGCGCCCGCCCAGGCCCACCCGCTCCAGCGCGGCCGCCACGCGCCGCGCCGCATCACGCGGCGGATGGCCGGTGATGACCAGCGGCAGCATGACGTTGTCGAACACATTGCGGTCATACAGCAGGCGGCTCTCCTGCAGCACCAGACCGAGGTTGCGGCGCAGGTAGGGAATGGCCGAGGCGCGCAGGCGGGAGACATCCTGCCCGTTGATGCTGACCACGCCGGAGGTGGGACGCTCGATGGCCGGAATCATCTTCAGCAGCGTGCTCTTGCCGGCGCCGGAGTGGCCCGACAGCACGACCAGTTCGCCATGGCGGATGGTGAAGCTGACGCCGCCGAGGCCGACGTAGTCGCCCGGATAGCGTTTGACGACCTGATCGAAGACGATCATGCGCTGGCGCCGCGTGCGAACAGTGCGTCGACGAACTCCTTGACGCGGAAGGGCTGCAGGTCGTCGATACCCTCGCCGACGCCGATGAAGCGCAGCGGCTTGGGGTGCTGACGCGCAATCGCCGCGACGATGCCGCCCTTGGCGGTGCCGTCGAGCTTGGTCAGCACCAGGCCGGTCACGCCGATGGCGGCGTCGAAGGCCTTGACCTGCGCCAGCGCGTTCTGGCCGATATTGCCGTCGAGAACCAGCAGCACTTCGTGCGGCGCCTCCGGCAGGGCCTTGGCGATGACGCGGCGCACCTTGGCGATCTCTTCCATCAGGTGCAGCTGCGTCGGCAGACGGCCGGCGGTGTCCGCCAGCACCACGTCGATGCCGCGCGCCCTGGCGGCATTCACGGCGTCGAAAATGACGGCGGCGGAATCGCCTTGGTCCTGCGCGATGACGGTCACGCCGTTGCGCTCGCCCCAGGTTTCGAGCTGCTCGCGCGCGGCCGCGCGGAAGGTATCCCCGGCCGCCAGCAGCACGCTCTTGCCCTGCGCCTGGAAATGCTTGGCGAGCTTGCCGATGGAGGTGGTTTTGCCGGCGCCGTTGACGCCCGCAATCATGATCACGAAGGGCGCATGCCCGGAAATGTCGAGCGGTGCTTCGAGCGGCAGCAGCAATTCGCGCAGCAGATCGGCCAGTGCGCCCTGCAATTGCTCGGCGGTTTCGAGCTGGTCGCGCTTCCAGCGCCGACGCAGCTCGTCAATCAGGTACTGCGTGGCATCCACCCCGCAGTCGGCCATCAGCAGCGTGGATTCGAGGTCTTCGAGCAGTTCCTCGTCGATCTTGCGCAGGCCGAACAAGCCGGCAAGGTTGCCGCGCGTGCGCGACAGACCGGCCTTCAGGCGCTCGGACCAGGACAGCCTGGCCGCGGCCGGAGCGGCTTCGACCGGCGGCTGTGCGGGAGGCGGCAGGGACTCCGGCTCTTCGGCAACGGGCGCTTCGGATTCGGGACGGGATGACTTCTTCAGGAAACCAAACATCGGGCGTCGAGTCTCTAGGGACGTTTGCTGGCGGGCAGGCATGCCGACCACGATGGCGCTAAGATGCAGCGCCGCGCCGGTTTCGCGCCTGCCTTGGCAGACCCGAAAACTGCCCCGGATTCTAACAGATGCAGGAACCCCGAATGCTCCGTCACGCACTGCCTGCAGCCGCCCTCGCGCTGGCTGCCCTGGCCGCCGCGCCGCCCGCACTGGCCAACCCCTTTGAAACCACGCTCGCCAACGGCATGCATGTCATTGTCAAGGAGGATCGCCGTGCGCCCTCGGTGGTGCACATGGTGTGGTACGGCATCGGCTCCATGGACGAACCGGACGGCGTGTCGGGCATCGCCCACATGCTCGAACACATGATGTTCAAGGGCACGGAAAAGCTCGCACCCGGCGAATTCAACCGCCGCGTGGCGGCCGCCGGTGGCCGTGACAACGCCTTCACCGGGCGTGACTACACCGCCTACTTCCAGCAGATTCCGCCGGACCGCCTCGACGAGATGATGTGGATGGAGGCTGACCGGCTGGCCAATCTGGTCATCAGCGAAAAGGAGTTCCTGCCCGAGCAGCAGGTCGTCAGCGAAGAGCGCCGCATGCGCACCGACGACAACCCACGCTCGCTGCTGTGGGAGCAACTGATGGCCGCGGCCTACACCGCGCACCCCTACCGCCGTCCCATCATCGGCTGGATGGGCGACATCCAGCGCTATACCGTCGAAGACGCGCGACGCTGGCACGACACCTGGTATGCACCCAACAACGCGCGGGTGGTGGTGGTCGGCGACGTCGACCACCGCAAAGTCTTTGCGCTGGCCGAGAAGCATTACGGCGCGATTGCCGCCAAACCCTTGCCCGAGCGCCGCATCTCCAGCGAGCCGCCGCAGCGCGGCACGCGCCAGGTGATCGTCGAGGCGCCGGCCGAACTCCCCTACCTCACACTGGCCTGGCACACCCCGACGCTGCGCGACCTCAAGGCCGACCGCGACGTGTATGCACTGCAGGTGCTGGCCTCGGTGCTGGATGGCTACGACGGCGCACGCCTGCCGCGCAGGCTGGTACGCGAGGAGCAGATCGCGGTATCGGTGGATGCCAGCTACGGCGGCATCGCCCGCGGCCCCTCGCTGTTTACGCTGGGCGGCACGCCGGTGGCCGGCAAGAGTGTGGCCGAACTGGAGACCGCGCTGCGCGAGGAGATCGCCCGCATCGCGCGCGACGGCATCGAACCGGCCGAGTTGCAGCGCGTGCTCACGCAAACCCTGGCCGCCGAGGTGTACAAGCGTGACTCGCTGATGGGTCAGGCCATGGAAATCGGTTTCCTGGAGGCCGCGGGCATCTCCTGGCGCGACGAGCAGACCCTGCTCGACGGCATCCGCGCCGTCACCGCCGCAGAGGTGCAGGACGTGGCACGCCGCTACTTCGGCGACGCCACGCTGACCCGCGCCATCCTCGACCCGCAGCCGCTCGACACCGCTGCCAACCCGAAAGCCGGCCCGTTCGGCGCCACCCGTCCCCAGCTCGGGAGCAAGCAATGATGCATTTCCGCCTGCCTGCCGCCGCGGGGCGGCTCGTGACCGCACTCGCCCTCACCCTTTCGGCCCACGCCGCGCTGGCTGGCCCGGCCATCCAGCACTGGATTGCGGAAACCGGCGCCCGCGTGTACTTCGTGCCGGGCGGCACCCTGCCGATGCTTGATGTCCGCGTGGACTTCGCCGCCGGCTCGTCGCGCGATCCACAGGGAATGTCCGGCCTTGCCTCGATGGCGCGCAGCCTGCTCGACACCGGCACCGAGGGCATGGACGAACAAGCCATTGCCGAGGCGCGCGCCGACACCGGCGCCCAGTTCGGCGGCGGCGCCGACGACGACCGCGCCGGCTTCACCGTGCGCACCCTGTCGAGCGCAGCGGAACGCGATGCCGCCATTACGCTGGCCGCCCGCCTGCTGGCGCGACCGACCTACCCCGAGGCCGTGCTGACACGCGAGAAGGCGCGCGCCTCCGCCGGCCTGCGCGAAGCTCTGACCCGCCCCGCCACGCTGGCCGACAGAGCCTTCGCACGCCTGGTCTTCGGCGACCACCCCTACGGCGCGCAGGTCAGCTTCGAATCCATCGAAGCGATCAACCGTGATGCCCTGCTGGACTTTCACCGCGCGCACTACACCGCCCGCAATGCCACCATCACCATCGTCGGCGATGCCAGCCGGGCCGACGCGGAGCGAATCGCGGTGACGCTGACGCGCGACCTGCCGGCCGGCGCCGCACTCCCCCCTCCACCGGCGCCGACGACTCCGCCTGCAGCCACCGAGCGCATTGCGCACCCGTCCTCGCAGGCTCACATCCTGGCCGGCATGCCTGGCATGAGTCGTGACGACCCGGACTACTTCACGCTGCTGGTGGGCAACCACATCCTCGGCGGCAGCGGACTGGTGTCGCGCCTGAGCCGCGAGGTGCGCGACGCGCACGGCTTCGCCTACAGCGTGTACAGCTACTTCGCACCGCAAGCGGTGGCCGGCCCCTTCCAGATCGGTCTGCAGACCCGTGGCACCCAGGCCGACGACGCGCTGAAAGTGGTCCGTGAAGTGCTCACCGACTTCATCACCAGGGGCCCGACCGAGGAAGAACTGCGCGCCGCACAGGCCAACCTGGTGAATGGTTTCGGGCTGCGCCTGGATTCCAACGGCAAGATCCTCGACTGGGTGGCCGTGGTCGGCTTCTACGGCCTGCCGCTGGACTGGCTCGACACCTATCCGCAGCAGGTTTCCGAAGTCACCGTGCAGGGCATCCGCGATGCCTTTGCGCGACGCGTCCAGCCGGAGCGGCTGTCGGTGGTGGTGGCCGGCGGTGACGGCGACCGCGCGCAACCGTGAGCCGGGTACGCATCGTCAGCGGGCAGTGGCGCTCGCGTTTGATCGAGGTGCCGAAGCTGCCGGGCCTGCGCCCCACGCCCGACCGCGTGCGCGAGACGCTGTTCAACTGGCTGGGGCAGGACCTCGACGGCATGCGCTGCCTCGACCTCTTTGCCGGCACCGGCGTACTGGGTTTCGAGGCCGCCTCGCGCGGCGCTGCCGAGGTGGTGCTGGTCGAGCGTGACGCCCGTGCCGCCGCAGCCTTGCGCGCCACGGCGCAGTCGCTGCATGCCACGCAGGTGGAGGTGCTGCGGGCCGATGCGGTAGAATTCGCCCGCTCGACGTCGCGCACGTTCGATCTGGTGTTTCTCGACCCGCCCTATCACCAGGGCCTGCTGGAGAAGATCGAACCCGCCCTGGAGCGACTGCTGACGCCGGACGGCTGGCTGTATGCCGAGAGCGAGCAGCCACTCACGCAGCTTGGCCGCTGGACGACGATCCGCGAGGGTCGCGCCGGCCAGGTTCATTTCCACCTGATGCGAGGAAGCAGCGAATGAGGGAAACCATCGCGGTTTACCCCGGCACTTTCGACCCGTTCACGCGCGGCCACGAAGACCTCGTGCGGCGTGGTTCACGGCTGTTCGATCGCCTCATCGTCGGGATTGCACGCTCGCGCGGCAAGACGCCGCTGTTCGAGCTGGACGAGCGCATCGAAATCGCGCGCGAGGTGTGCGCACCGTTCGCCAACGTCGAGGTGCAGGGCTTCGACGGCCTGTTGATGGACTTCCTCAAGGCCAACGACGCGCGCGTGATCCTGCGTGGCCTGCGCGCGGTATCGGACTTCGAGTACGAGTTCCAGATGGCGGGCATGAACCGCAAGCTGTTCCCGGAAGTCGAAACCGTATTCCTCACGCCGGGCGACGAGTACATGTTCATCTCGGCCACCATGGTGCGCGAGATTGCCCGCCTCGGCGGCGACATCGGAAAATTCGTTCAGCCGCAGGTCACCCGGCGCCTGCAGCACAAGTTTCAGCCGGACAGGTAACAGGAAAGGATTCCAGCATGGCGCTGATGATTACCGACGAGTGCATCAACTGTGATGTGTGCGAGCCGGAGTGCCCCAACGGGGCGATCTACCAGGGTGACGAGATCTACGAGATCGACCCGAACAAGTGCACCGAGTGTGTCGGCCACTTCGACGAACCGCAGTGTCAGCAGGTCTGCCCGGTCGACTGCATTCCGCTCAACCCGGACGTGGTCGAGACCCAGGAACAGCTGATGGAAAAGTTCGTCCGCCTCACCAACACGGCGGCCTGAGCCGCTTCTCAGGCAGCGCGGACGGCCTCGCTGTCCGCGTCGCCCGCGCCGAGCGCAGCACGCACTTCGGCCAGCATCCCGTCCAGTTCGGCAATCTGCGCCTGCAGGCCTTCCTCGGAATGGCGCAGCTCGTCCACGCGGTCTTCCAGCGTGTCAGTGGCCTG
Source organism: Pseudazoarcus pumilus (assembly GCA_033837965.1). GTDB lineage: Bacteria > Pseudomonadota > Gammaproteobacteria > Burkholderiales > Rhodocyclaceae > Pseudazoarcus > Pseudazoarcus pumilus_A. The sequence continues at coordinate 7,409 of JAJLLM010000088.1, read as the reverse complement.
ATGGATGCGCTTGATGCTCTCCAGACGCCGCTTGAGCTGGATCTGGTATTCCCGCACCTGCGTCTCCAGCGGAGCCATGACGGCGCGCAGCCACTGATCCATGTCGCGGTTGGCGACCTCGAAGGTACGCCGCGCCTGCACCGCCACGGTGTCGAAGAACTTCTGCGTGAGCTTGCGCTTCTCGGTCGTCACCAGCGTCAGCGTGGTGTTGATCTGGCGATTGAAGATTTCTTCCAGCCGGTCGATTTCGCGCAGATAACGCTGGGTCGAGAAACCCGCCGGCTGCGCCAGCTTGAGGCCGTGCTCGACGCTAAAACGCTTGTACATCGAGGCCAGCATGGATGAGATTTCGGTGATCTCGGCATCCGACTGCGCCAGATTGCCGCGCAGGCGGGCGAAGAACTGCTCCATCGCCCCGCGCAGACCGGCCGTGAAGGTGGAATCAAGCATGGCTTCGCGCGTACGCCGCGTCTCGTGCCGCAGCACGTCCAGCCCCATGTGCTGCAGCAGGTTGTTGGTCAGCGTGGTGAATACCGAGCGCACGGCGTAGTACTTCTTCAGGCCTTCTTCGAACTCTGCCTTCTCGCTGCCGACCTTGCGCATCATGTACTCGATGACGCTCTGGTTCTTGCCACGCAGATCGGCCAGTTCGCGCAACTGCTCGCGCACGCCGTCGAGGCGCGCGAGCAGCAACTGGCGGGACTGCCGCACAACCTCGTCGACCTCGGTCAGGCTGCTCTCGCGCACGATGCGCTGACGTGCCGGCAACACCTCGGCCGACAGCGCCTGCTCGAAGGCGCCCAGGCGACTGCGTTCGACCAGCGCCGCGTCGCCATTGATGCGACCGACCAGCCCTTTCTGCGCCGACACCGGAAAGACGCTGGCGGGCTGCACGCCCAGCGTGCGCGCCACCGATGCGACCTGCCCCTGGATTTCCGTCTCGATGCGCGCATCGTCGCGCAGCCCGTCCCACAGGCCGTCGATCTTGTTCAGCACCACCATGCAGCCGTGGTTGCCGCTGCGGCCGGCGCTGACACACTCCCGCCATACCGTCAGATCGCTTTGCGTGACGCCGGTATCGGCCGCCAGCACGAACACCACGGCATGCGCGTTGGGCAGCATCGACAGCGTCAGTTCGGGCTCGGCGCCGATGGCATTGAGACCCGGCGTGTCGAGCACGATCAGGCCCTGTTCGAGCAGGGGGTGCGGGAAATGGATGATGGCGTGGCGCCAGCGCGAGATCTCGACCATGCCGTCGGCGTCCGCCACCAGCATGTCGTCGCTGCCCTCGGCGCCGACGCGGAAGCCCAGCTCGCGCGCTTCGTCGACGCTCACGCGAATGGTCTCGCCGACACGCGACAGGCCGCGCTGCAGGCTCTCGGCCGAAGAGGGGTCGATCGGCTCGACCTGCCAGGCCTCGGGCCGCGCGCGCAGCACCGCCACCACGTCACCCTCGCGACGCGACTCGATCGGCAGCAGGCGAATCTGCGGCGTGCTGCCCTGTTCCCAGCACAGCTCGGTCGGACACATGGTGGTGCGCCCGGCGCTGGACGGCAGGATGCGGTCACCGTAGCCGGAGAAGAACACTGCATTGATCAGTTCGGACTTGCCGCGCGAGAACTCGGCGACAAAGGCAATCGTCAGGCGGTCTTCATGCATGCGGTCGAGCACGTGGCGCAGGCGCATTTCGGTCTGCGCATCGCCGACCTCGTTGCGGCTCAGCCAGGCACGCAGGCGCCCGACAGCCGCCTCACCCTCCTCGCGCCAGTTGCCATAAGCGGAAAACCGATCAATCAGGTCGTTCATTGCACTCTCCGGCGACGAAGGGGGATGCGATCAGATTCGCTCAGCATACCGTCCGACCGCAGCGCTGCCAATGCGGCATCCGGCACACTGCGACCGGCGGTACGCCGTACCCGACGGACGCACTTCCGTCTTCAGGCGGGCACCTGCACACGCGGCCTGCGCAGCGGCTGGCAACGTGCGCACCAGAAGGTCGAGCGCTGCCCGATCACCGCCTTGCGCACGATGCTGCCGCACACGCGGCACGGCTCGCCGTCCCGACCGTAGGCAAAGTATTGCTGCTGGAAATAGCCGGCCTGGCCGTCACCCCCGACGAAGTCGCGCAGCGTGCTGCCGCCGGCCTCGATGGCGGCAGCCAGCGTCACGCGGATCGCCTCGGCGAGACGCCGGCAGCGCTCGCGGCTGAGACTGCCCGCGGGGGTCAGCGGATGGATGCGGGCGCGAAACAGGCTTTCGGAGGCGTAGATGTTGCCGACCCCGACGATGCGATGCGCGTCCATGATGGCCAGCTTGATCGACGTGCTCACGCCGCGCAGCGCGTCGAACAGCCAGTCGCCGTCAAAGCCCGGCTGCAGCGGCTCGACCCCCAGCCGCGCGAGCAGCGGATGCTGCTCCGGCGCGCCGGCGTGCCAGGTCACCAGCCCGAAGCGACGCGGATCACGCAGGCGCAGCGCAGTGTCGCCGAACAGCAGGTCCACGTGGTCATGCTTGCCGACCGGCGCCCGCGCATCGACCACCCGCAAGCTGCCAGACATGCCCAGATGCACGATGACCGTTCCACTCCCAAAGCGCAGCAACAGGTATTTGGCTCGGCGCTCCACCGCCGCCAGCGGCTGGCCGCGGACGCGCTCGGCCAGGTCCGGCGGCACCGGCTGGCGCAGACGGCCGTTGCGGATGATGCAACCGCTGGCGGTCCGCCCGGTCAATACCGGGCGAATACCTCGACAGGTGGTCTCGACTTCGGGTAATTCGGGCATGAATGTCTTCCTGACTGCATCTTGCCGACCATCGCGTGCTTGCCGGTGTCACCTGAAACTGCATACCATCGGACACTTCGCGAGCAGCGCAGGCCGGCCCCACTGGACCCGATTATGAAGCACAAGCTCTTCCCGTTCGTAGCAGGCATGACGCTGACCCTGGCGCTGCTGGCCCCGGCCACCCACGCCGCACCGGGTGACAGCCCGGCCACGACCGAGTCGGGCGGCGTCCTGCCGATCCAGGAGTTGTCCTCGGACGTACTGTTCCTGATCCTGCTCGGGGAAATCGCAGGCAGCCGGGGTGATCTCCCGGTGTCGGCCGAAGCCTACCTGCACGCCGCCCGCCAGACGCTGGACCCGCGCATTGCGCGGCGCGCCACCGAAATCGCGCTGGTGGCTCGCGACATGGACAGTGCCGCCGCTGCCGCGCGCATCTGGCTCGACACCGACCCGGCATCGGAAGACGCCCGGCGCATGCTGGCCGGCATCCTCGCCACCCGCGGCGACCAGATGAACGAAGTGCAGATCGAGCTGGCCCGCATCCTCGCCAACTCCGAAGGACAGCGCCTGGAGCAGAACCTGCTGGGCCTGAACCGCGCACTCTCGCCGATGCAGGACAAGGCGCTGGTGCGCGAGATCGTCGAGCGTCTGACCGAACCCTATCTGATGCAGGCCCCGGCCCACTTCGCCCGCGCACAGGCGTATGCCGGCGAAGCCGACGATCTGGCCGCGCTCGGCGCCGTCGACCAGGCCCTGCGGCTGCGGCCCGACTGGGAACCGGCGGTGGTGCTCAAGTCGCAGTTGCTGGTGCAGCTCAATGCCGTACAGGAAGCGCTGGACCTGCTCGGCGACTACCTCACGCGCCACCCGGACAGCCGCAACGCGGCCATCGCCCACGCACGCAGCCGCGTCTCGGCACAGGACTACGCCGGCGCGCTGGCGGAGTTCCGCGCCTTGCAGGCGCGCTATCCGGACGACATCGACCTCATCTATGCCGTCGCCGTGATGGCCACCCAGACGGGCGATTTCGTACTGGCAGTGGAGCACTTCCGGCGCGCCCTGGAAGCGGGTCATCCTGAGCGCGACGCCATCCTGTTCAATCTCGCGAGCATCGCCGAGCGCACCCGGCGCACCGGCGACGCACTCGCGCTGTATCGCGAGATCGCCGCCGGTCCGCATCATCTCGACGCACAGATCCGTATCGCACACCTGCTGGCCGAGGCCGGCCACCTCGACGCGGCGCGCGCGCACCTGCACCAGGCCGAAGTCGAGCCGGACGACCGCCGTCGGCTGATCTTCACCGAAGTGCTGCTGCTGCGGAATGCCGAGCGCACTGAAGAGGCGCTGCAGGTCATCGACAAGGCCCTGCTGGAGGCGCCGGAAGACGCCGACCTGCTCTACGAGGCAGGCATGCTGGCCGAGCGCCTGGACCAGCTCGACCGCATGGAGCAGTACATGCGTCTGGTGATGGAGATCGAGCCGGACCACGCACACGCCTACAACGCCCTGGGCTACACCCTGGCCGAGCGCGGCATCCGCCTGGAGGAAGCCGAGGAACTCATCATCCGCGCGCTCGAGCTGGCCCCGGATGACCCCTTCATCCTCGACAGCATGGGCTGGGTGCACTTTCGGCGCAATCAGGCGGAATCGGCCCTGGACTACCTGCAGCGCGCCTACGGCATTCGCAGCGATCCGGAGATTGCGGCCCACCTGGGTGAGGTGCTGTGGACCCTGGGCCGCCGCGATGAAGCCTCCGGCATCTGGGACGCAGCCCTGCGCAATGCCCCGGACAACGCGGTGCTGAGCGAGACCGTGCAGCGACTGCGCGGCCGATGAAGCGCCGTCTTGCCGTCCTCTGCGCCTGCGCCCTGCTCGCCGGCTGCGCCGTGCAAGCGCCGCGCGAGAGCGTCGCCCCGGCCGAACGCAGCCGCGCCGCGGCCTTCGACCTGGAAGGCCGCCTTGCCGCCAGCGACGGCCAGCGTGCCGCCAACGGCCGACTGCGCTGGGCGCATCGTCCGCAGGGCGACGAATGGGTGGTGCTCAGCCCGCTCGGTCAGGTGGTCGCCCATGTCATCGGCACGCCGGACGGCGCCATGCTGCGCACCGCCGATGGCGAACGCCTGTTCGCGCCGGACACGGCAACGCTGCTGCCTCACGTGCTGGGCGTAAACGCGCCGGCCGACCATCTGGCGGACTGGATACAGGCCATTCCGGCCGAGGGCGCCCGCATCCTCGACACCGACGCCATCGGGCGCCCGACGCGCATCTCCGACAGCGGCTGGATCATCGACTACGCGGAGTACCTCAACGACAGCCCGCAATCCCCACCCCGCCGTGTGAATGCGCAATGGGGTGAGGCCAGACTGCGCATCGTGGTGGACACATGGACGCCGCGCGACTGAAACGGCTGGTCGGCTGCCCCGCGCCGGCCAAGCTCAACCTCTTCCTGCATGTCGTGGGCCGTCGCGCCGACGGCTACCACCTGCTGCAATCCATCTTCCGGCTGCTCGACTGGGGCGATACGCTGGACTTCGAGTTGCGTGACGATCCGCTGATCCGTCGGCGCAACGACGTCGCCGGCGTTGCCGAAAGCGACGACCTGTGCGTCCGCGCCGCACGCCTGCTGCAGGCCGAAACCGGCAGCACCTGCGGAGCAGACATCACGCTGCACAAGGTGCTGCCGAGCGGCGGAGGCCTCGGCGGCGGCTCGTCCGATGCGGCCACCACCCTGATCGCGCTGAACCGTCTGTGGCAGACCGGCCTGACGCGCAAGGAACTCGCCGCGCTCGGGCTGCGACTGGGGGCCGACGTACCGTTCTTCATCGGCGGCACCGACGCCTTCGTCGAGGGCGTCGGCGAAGTGCTGACCCCGGTCGAGCTGCCGGCGACCGGCTACGTCGTGATCGCGCCCGGCGTGCAGGTACCCACCGTCGAAATTTTCCGCTCGCCTGACTTGACGCGAAACACCGAACCCATCAGAATTGCGGACTTCGCTTTCCGCGCAACCCGGAACGATCTGCAGCCAGTGGCCTGCAGTCTCCACCCGGAAATTGCAGCGGCGGTCGAATGGCTGGAGCGCTTTGCTCCCGCGCGCATGACTGGGTCCGGCGCCTGCGTTTTTGCAGAGGTCGACTCGGAAAATGCGGCTTCGGATATCATTGCCGCCTGCCCGCCCGAGTGGCGCGCATGGAAGGCCCGGAGTCAGGCGCGGCATCCGCTCTACAGCTGGCTCGACGGGTAGCGAAAAAGGTTTTTTGGGGAGTCGCCAAGTCGGTTAAGGCACCGGATTTTGATTCCGGCATTCGAGGGTTCGAATCCTTCCTCCCCAGCCAGACGACGAACCGGGCAGGCCACGCGCCTGCCCGACTCGCTTCCGGCCCACAGATTTTCAATTTCGGTACTGGAGAATCGGTCATGCCCCGTGGCAGCCTGATGGTCTTCACCGGCAACGCCAATCCCAAACTCGCTGCTGACGTCGTACGCCGCCTCGGCATCACGCTCGGCTCCGCGACGGTCGGTCGTTTCTCCGATGGCGAGGTCAACGTCGAACTGCTGGAAAACGTGCGCGGCAAGGATGTCTTTGTGCTGCAGCCGACCTGTCAGCCGACCAACGACAACCTGATGGAAATGCTGGTGCTGGTGGACGCGCTCAAGCGCGCCTCAGCCGGCCGCATCACCGCTGCCATCCCCTACTTCGGCTATGCCCGCCAGGACCGCCGTCCGCGCTCCGCGCGCGTGCCGATCACGGCCAAGGTCGTCGCCAACATGCTGCAGGCCGTGGGCGTGCAACGCCTGCTGACGATGGACCTGCATGCCGACCAGATCCAGGGCTTCTTCGACGTGCCGGTAGACAACGTGTACGCCGCCCCGGTGCTGCTGGCCGACCTCGACAAGCAGAAATACGACGACCTGATGGTGGTCTCGCCGGACGTCGGCGGCGTGGTGCGCGCACGCGCCTTCGCCAAGCGCATGGAATGCGATCTGGCGATCATCGACAAGCGCCGCCCGAAAGCCAACGTCGCCGAAGTCATGAACATCATCGGTGAGGTCAAGGACCGCACCTGCGTGATCATGGACGACATCGTGGATACCGCCGGCACGCTGTGCAAGGCCGCCACCGCGCTGAAGGAAAACGGTGCCCGCCGCGTGCTGGCCTACTGCACGCACGCCGTGCTGTCGGGCGCCGCAGCCGCGCGCATCACCGATTCCGACCTGGACGAACTGGTCGTCACCGACACCATTCCGCTGCGCGAGGACGCGCGCGAGTGCGCCAAGATCCGCCAGGTGTCGGTCGCCTCGCTGCTGGCCGACACCATGCTGCGCATCAGCAACGAGGAATCGGTCAGCTCGCTGTTCATGGAATGAGAACCCGGCCCGGCGCGCAAGCGTCGGGCCTTTTACCGATCCGTCTGGTCGCGGGCGGATCACCTTCAACCACTGGAGTACTGCAATGAACATCGAATTCAAGGCCACCAAGCGCGTGGATCAGGGCACGGGTGCGAGCCGCCGCCTGCGTCGCGCCGGCCAGCTGCCGGGCATCATCTACGGCGCCCACAAGGACGCCGAGGCGATCACGCTCGACCACAACGAGCTGTATCACCTGCTGCGCAAGGAAGCCTTCCACTCGTC
>JAJLLM010000087.1:0-13055 GCA_033837965.1 Pseudazoarcus pumilus | reverse complement strand
CAGATCGAACACCGAGCGCCCTAGGCCGACCCGGCCCGCCTCGGCCTCCCCTTCGGCCTCGGCCGCTCCTTGCGGGAACATGCTCATCGGCGGGACGGCGGCGCCCCCCTCGCACATGAAGGCCTCGAGCACGGCGGAATGATCTTCCAGCGCGGCACAGGCTTCGGCCGTCTTGCGTTCGGCCAGATGCAGCAGTTCGACCGCAAGGCGGTCCTCGATCTGCTTCATCACGTCGATCCGTCGGGTGGTGAGCTGGAACCATACCTCGCTGCCGTCCTCACCGGCCGCGGCCAGCACACCCGAAGACACGGCCTTGCGGCGCAGGCGCTCCAGCTCGGCCAGATCGGGCGCCGGCAGGGCATCACGCCAGATCGCGGCAGTCTGCGGATCGGCGAACTCCTCGAAGATGTCGAAACAGCGCTGCTGGGCCTCGATGAGGTGCACCAGGCGGTGCTGCCGCGCCGCCTCGAAACTGCCCAGCGCAAAGCCGGCGGCGCCGGTGGCGCGCTCCTGCCCGGCCAGCTCCTTGCCCTGCATGAAGTTGAAGAGCGCCACCAGGGCGCGCGAAACGTCCGGGTCGCCGGCGCTGTCAGCAGCTTCGAAGACCACGGCCAGCAGCCCGCCGATGAGCCGCGTGTAGGCCTCGATGACCTCCTCGGGCGAGAGCTTCAGCGCACGTACGCGCTGGCGGAGGTCCGGCAGGGCGTCAAGCCAGTGCACCACGGCGGCGATGCGGCTGAACAGCCGCGCGCCCCCCGGCAGCAGGCCGGATTCGGTATCGAGCCGGTCGAAGCCGGCCCGCACGGTGGCCTCCACCGCATCGCTGTCGGCAATGCGGCTGGCGATCTGGTCGTCGAAACGCGTGCCGCGCGAGGCTGCAAAGACGTTGGAAACGCCGCGCTCGCGCTGCAGCATGTGGATGAGCTGGCCGATGCCGCTGACCAGCTCGCAGGTCAGCGCCAGCTGTTCCAGACCATGGATTTCGCAGCGACGGGCTGCAAGCAGGAATTTGAGTGCGGCGGGCATGCCAGTGAGCCTCCGGGGTGCGCCGGCCGCACCGGACACACCCGAACTGTTGCGGGAATGCCCAGGTTCAGCAATATGCGTGCCGGGTCAGCCGGCGCGCTGCCGCACGGCCTCGAACAGGCACACGCCACTGGCCACCGAGACGTTGAGGCTCTCGACGCTACCGAGCATCGGAATGCGCACCAGTTCATCGCAGGTTTCGCGCGTGAGGCGGCGCAGCCCTTCCCCCTCCGAACCCAGCACCAGCGCCAGCGGCCCCTTCAGATCGGCCTGGAACAAGGACTTGTCGGCTTCGCCGGCGGTGCCGACGACATGCACGCCGGCGTCCTGCATTTCGCGCAGGGCGCGCGCGAGGTTGGTGACGGTGACGTAGGGCACGCTGTCGGCCGCGCCGCTGGCGACCTTGACGGCCGTGGCGTTGAGGCCGACGGCACGGTCTTTCGGCGCGATCACGGCATGCGCGCCGGCCGCATCGGCGACCCGCAGGCATGCACCAAGGTTGTGCGGATCCTGGACGCCGTCCAGCACCAGCAGCAGGGCATCGCCTTCGATGGTGTCGAGCACGTCAGCCAGCTTGATCTCGCGCGTCCGGGCATCGACGCGGGCGACCACGCCCTGATGGCGACGCGTGCCGACCATGCGCTCCAGCCGCTCGTTGTCGGCGGCGATGATGCGCACGCCTTCGGCCTCGGCGATCTTGTGCACCTCGCGCGCGCGCATGTCGCTGCGCGAGTCGGCGAGGTACAGCTCGAAGACGCCGCCGGCGTCACGCCGCAGCTTGCCGAGCACGGCGTGGAAGCCATAGATGAGGCGGCTTTCGCGCCCGCGGGGATTGTCGTTGTCAGCCATCAGTTTCCTTTCTTGCCGCCGCGCGATCCGGCGCGACGACTGCGTTTCTTGGGTGCCGCTGCGCTCTTGGGCGACGGCGCAGCGGGTGCCGCGGCGGCCTTGCCGCGGGAAGCAGCGCTCTGCGAGCGGCCACGGCCCTTGCGCGCCTTGGGCGGTGCGTCATCCGGACGGGGGGCAGCAGCTTCGCGCTCGCGCGCCGTTTTACCACGCCGCTCGGTCGGGCGCTCTTCCTCGCTGTCGATCATGCGGAAATCGATCTTGCTGGTTTCCAGATCGACCCGCACGACCTGCACGCGCACGCGGTCGGACAGGCGATAGCGCACGTTGCTGCGCTCGCCGGCCAGCTCGTGGCGGGTCTCGTCGTAGTGGAAGTAATCCGAGCCGAGGTCGGAAATGTGGATCAGGCCTTCGATGAAGATGTCGTCGAGCGCGACAAACAGACCGAAGGGCACCACCGAGGACACGCTGCCGGTGAACTCCTCGCCGACGAGGTCCTGCATGAACCAGCACTTGAGCCAGGCCACCACGTCGCGCGTGGCCTCGTCGGCGCGGCGCTCGGTACCCGAGCAGTGCAGACCGATCTGTTCCCAGTCACCCGGCGTGTAGTGCTGCTTCGCCAGCGCGGCCTTGATGGCGCGATGCACCAGCAGGTCGGGATAGCGCCGGATCGGCGAGGTGAAGTGGGTGTAGGCCTCGTAGGCCAGGCCGAAGTGACCGACGTTGTCGGGGCTGTACATGGCCTGCTTGAGCGAGCGCAGCATGACGGTCTGCAGCAGCGCCGCGTCGGGGCGGTTTTTCACCGATTCGAGCAGCTTGGCGTAGTCCTTGGCGCGCGGCTCGTCACCACCGCCCAGGCCCAGGCCGAATTCGGCGAGGAAGCCGCGCAGTCGCTCCAGACGGTCCGGCGCCGGCCCTTCATGGATGCGGTACAGCGCGGGCTGCTGACGGGCCTGCAGGAAGTCCGAGGCACACACGTTGGCGGCCAGCATGCATTCCTCGATGAGGCGGTGCGCGTCGTTGCGGGTCTCGGGGACGATGCGCTCGATCTTGCCGTTGTCGTCGAAGATCATGCGCGTTTCGGTGGTCTCGAAATCGATCGCACCGCGCTTGGCCCGCGCCTTGAGCAACACGCGGAAGAGCCGGTCGAGATTCTGCAGGTGCGGCAGCAGCGGCTTGAGCTCGGCCCGCGCCGCGGCATCGTCTTCGTACAGCGCGGCGGCGACCTGGTTGTAGGTCAGGCGCGCGTGCGAGAACATCACGGCCGGGTAGAAGCGGTAATCGAGGATGTCGCCGCCGGCGCTGATGTTGGCATCGCACACCATGCACAGGCGCTCTTCCTTCGGCACCAGCGAGCACAGGCCGTTGGAGAGCTTCTCCGGCAGCATCGGGATGACGCGACGCGGGAAGTACACCGAGTTGCCACGCTCCTGCGCGTCGATGTCGAGCGGGCTGCCCGGCTCGACGTAGTGCGACACGTCGGCAATCGCCACGATCAGGCGGAAGCCGTCGCGCGTGCGCTCGCAATACACAGCGTCGTCGAAGTCCTTGGCGGTCTCGCCGTCGATGGTCACCAGCGGCAGTTCGGTGATGTCCTCGCGCCCGGCGTGGTCCTTGCGGCGCACCGCGTCCGGCAGCTTGCGCGCCTGCGCCTTGGCTTCGGACGAGAACTCGAACGGCAGCTGATGTTTGCGCAGCGCGATCTCGATCTCCATGCCCGGATCGGCATAGTTGCCGATGACCTCGACCACGCGGCCGATGGGCTGCGACACCTTGGTGGGCTGCTCGATCAGTTCGACCGTCACCACCTGCCCCGCCTTCGGGCGCTTGCCGCCCGGCGCAATCAGGATGTCCTGCGCGATGCGGCGGTCTTCCGGCACCACCAGCAGCACACCGTGCTCGTCGAGCACGCGCCCGACCACGCGCGAATTGCCGCGCTCGAGGATCTCGACGATCTTGCCTTCGGGACGGCCCCGGCGGTCCTGCCCGATGATGCGCGCGATGACGCGGTCACCGTGCAGCACCTCGCGCATTTCCTTGGGCCCGAGGAACAGGTCGGGCTGCTTGTCGTCGCGCACGACGAAGCCGAAGCCGTCCGCGTGGCCCTGCACGCGGCCGCGGATCAGGTCGGCCTTGTCGGGCAGGATGAAGGTGCCGCGACGGTTGCGCAGCACCTGGCCGTCTCGCTCCATGGCGCGGATACGGCGTTCGAACAGCTCGACTTCATGCTCGGCCACGTCGAGAGCCTCACACAGCTCGTCGAAGCTCATCGGCACGCCACGCTCGGCGAGGATCTGCTCGACGTACTCGCGGCTGGGCAGCGGCTGCTCATAATCGGAGCTCTCGCGCTCGAAGAACGGATCAGCCCGGCGCACGGCCGAAAGTGCGGTTGCGGCGGATTTCGAATTTTTTGGCTTTCTTGTCATTGACAGTTTCTTTTGAGTGCTTATAATGCGCGGCTCTTGCCCAGATGGCGGAATTGGTAGACGCGCTGGTTTCAGGTACCAGTGTCGCAAGACGTGGAGGTTCGAGTCCTCTTCTGGGCACCAAATCCGACGAAAGCCGACCGAAAGGTCGGCTTTTGTTTTTGGTGCGTCGCCCGCGTGCAGTGGTCGATGTTCATCAAGTGAAAAAGCCGGTCGCAAGACCGGCTTTTGCGTTTGCTCAAGCGCCGAAAGGATGACGACGCAAGATGGTTTCGTCCCGCTCCGGGCCGGTCGAGATCACGTCGATCGGAATCTCGCAGATTTCCTCGATGCGGTGCAGATAGGCTCGCGCTTCCTGCGGCAGCGCCTCCCAGGTCTTGGCACCGAAGGTCGAGGTGGTCCAACCCGGCATGGTCTCGTAGATCGGCTCGCAACGGCTGACCTCGTCTGCGCCCATCGGCAGCAGGTCGATGCGCTTGCCGTCGAGCATGTAGCCGGTGCAGATCTGCAGCTCTTCAATGCCGTCGAGCACATCCAGCTTGGTGATGCACAGGCCCGTGACGCCGTTGATGATGATGGAGCGCTTGAGCGCCGCCATGTCGAGCCAGCCGCAACGGCGCTTGCGCCCGGTGACGGTGCCGAATTCACGCCCCTTGGTGGACATCTGCTCGCCCGGCGTGCCGGCCGTCTCGATGTCCAGTTCGGTCGGGAACGGACCGGCGCCGACGCGCGTGCAGTAGGCCTTGGTGATGCCCAGCACGTAGTGCAGGCGACCGGGGCCCACGCCCGAACCGGCCGAGGCCTGTCCAGCCACGCAGTTGCTCGAAGTGACGAAGGGATAGGTGCCGTGGTCGATGTCCAGCAGCACGCCCTGCGCGCCCTCGAACAGCAGGTTGCCGCCGTTCTTGTTGACCGCATACAGCTCGGCCGACACGTCCGCCACCATCGGGCGGATTTCGTCGGCGTCGGCCATGGCCTGCGCAAACACGGCATCGAACTCCACCGCCGGCTGGCCGAGCTGACCGACCAGTACGTGGTTGTGATGCTCGATGTTCTCGCGCAGCTTGACGGCGAAACGCTCGCGGTCGAACAGGTCGTACACGCGCAGCGCGCGGCGTGCGACCTTGTCTTCGTAGGCCGGGCCGATGCCCTTGCCGGTGGTGCCGATCTTGTCGGCCGGCGCACGTGCCGCCTCGCGCGCCACATCCAGCGCAACGTGGTACTGCAGGATCAGCGGGCAACCCGGGCTGATGCGCAGACGATCACGCACCTTCAGGCCACCGGCCTCGAGCTTGCGGATCTCGGACAGCAGGTGGTGCGCATCGAGCACCACGCCGTTACCGATGTAGCAGGCCTTGCCTTCACGCACGATGCCCGAGGGCACGAGGTTGAGCTTGTATTCCTGATCGCCGATGACCAGCGTGTGGCCGGCATTGTGGCCACCCTGGAAACGCACCACGCCCGCGGCGTGGTCGGTCAGCCAATCGACGATCTTGCCCTTGCCCTCGTCGCCCCACTGGGTACCGACGACGACTACGTTCTTTGCCATGTTCTTACCTTTCTCCCTGCAGGGCGGTCACGGTCCAGCCGTCCGCTCCCTTGACGAGCTGCCGGTCACAACCGGCGGCCTTCCATGTGCCCGTATGGCCGGGCAGTTCATTCATGACGACTTCACCTGCCGCGCGCAATGCCGCCACGACCTCGCGCAGCGCGGCATCGTCCGACAGCGGTGCGAGGATGGCGCCGGCGGCGGATTCGCCGCGGGCACGCCGCGCCAGTTCGCGCAGATCGAGGCTGAAGCCGGTGGCCGGACGCGCACGCCCGAAGGCCTGACCGACGCTGTCGTAGCGTCCGCCCAGCGCCAGCGCGGCGGCAGAGCCACCGGCGTAGGCGGCGAACACCACCCCACTGTGATAGTGGTAGCCGCGCAGATCGGCCAGATCAAAGGACAGGGGCAGATCGCCCAGCTGACTCGCCAGCCGAGCCAGCTCCGCGAGGGCCTCGCGCACTTCCGGCAGCGCCGGCAGCGTCTCGGCGGCACGGCCGAGCACTTCGCGCCCGCCATACAGTTGCGGCAAGGCCAGCAGCGCTGAGCGCTGCGGTTCAGCCACATCGGCCAGCATCGCGGTGAGTCCGGGCACGTCCTTGGCCTGCAACAGATCGAACAGCGCTTCTTCGCGTTCGGGATCGAAACCGGCACCGGCCGCCAGCGCGCGGAACAGGCCGATGTGGCCGACGTCGATGCGCTCGGCCGCGACACCGCCCAGCGCCATCACGTCGGACAGCAGGCGGATGATCTCGACATCGGCCTCGATACCGCCGTGGCCGTACAGTTCGGCGCCGAGCTGGATCGGCTCGCGCGTGGCGGTGAGCGAGTGCGGCAGGGTGTGCAGCACGCTGCCGCAGTAGCACAGCCGCGTCACGCCGGCATGGTTGATGAGGTGGGCGTCGATGCGCGCGACCTGCGGCGTCATGTCGGCACGCACGCCCATGGTGCGACCGGAGAGCTGATCGACCAGCTTGAAGGTCCGCAGGCGCAGATCCTGCCCCGCGCCGGTGGTGAGCGAATCGAGGTATTCGAGCAGCGGCGGCTGCACCAGCTGATAGCCGCGTACGCGGAAGGCGTCGAGCATGCTGCGGCGCAGCCGCTCGATGGCGCCGGCCTCAGCGGGCAGCGCGTCCTGGATGTAGTCGGGAAGAACCCAGCGCATCGGTGTCACACCAGAATCAGGATCACTACGCCGGCCACCATGGCGGTGAGGCCGACGAAGCGGATCTGCCCGTCTGCCAGACGGGCGATCTGCAAAAAAGCTTCGCGCCAGCGAGCCGGCGCGACGAAAGGAAGAAGGCCTTCGAGGATCAGCATCAGCGCGAAGGCCATCAACAGGGACGTGCCCATTGGATCAGTTGCGTCTCGTCCCGTTCGAGTTCTTCAGGAACTTGAAGAATTCCGAGCTGGGGTCCAGCACCATCACGTCACCCTTGTTGGTGAAGGTGTTGCGGTAGGCGTCGAGGCTGCGATAGAAGGCGTAGAACTCGGCGTCCTTCTGGAAGGCCGTGGCGTAGATCTGGGTGGCACGGGCATCGCCCTCACCCATGACCTTCTGTGCTTCGCGATAGGCCTCGGCGATGATGACCTCGCGCTGACGGTCTGCATCGGCGCGGATCTGCTCGGCCGTGGCACCACCTTCGGAACGCAACTCGTTGGCCACCCGCGTACGCTCGGCCTCCATGCGGCTGTACACCGACTCGGACACCTCGGTCGGGAAATCCACGCGCTTGAGGCGCACGTCGAGAATCTGCACGCCGATCAGGCGGGCGTCGGTATCGGCACGCACACGCATGTTTTCCATGATCAGGTCACGCTCGCCCGACACCACTTCCGGAACGGTGCGACGACCGAACTCTTCACGCAGGCCGGAGTTCACCGTCTGCAACAGACGCGTGCGCGCACGCGTCTCGTCACCGGCAACGGACTCGTAGTACAGACGCGGATCGACAATGCGCCATTTGACGAAGTGGTCGACCAGCACGTTCTGCTTCTCGGCCGTGATGAAGCGCTCGGGCTCCGGCGTGTCGATGGTCAGGATGCGGCGATCGAAGAAGCGCACGTTCTGGATCAGCGGCATCTTCCAGTTCAGGCCGGGCTCCTCGATGACTTCCTTGACTTCACCCAACTGGAAGACCACGGCGTACTGACGCTGATCCACCGTAAACAGCGTCATGCTCGCAAGCACGCCGGCAAATACCAGCGCGCCGATGATCATTTGAATGCGGTTGTTCATCAACGGCCTCCCAGATCGCGCATGCGCATGGCGTCGCGATCGCGCGGATCAAGCGGAATCGGCTGGCTCTGGCGAACGCCAGGCGCCGGGGTAGTGGGCTGCTGCGAGCGCTGGCTCTCGCTCATCGCGACAGCGCCGCCGGCCTGACCGAGCAGCTTGTCGAGCGGCATCATCAGCAGGTTGCCGCCATTGTCGGCGTCGATCATGACCTTGCTGGTGCTGGACAGCACCTGCTGCATGGTCTCGATGTACATGCGTTCGCGCGTCACGCGCGGCGCCTTGGCGTATTGCTCGTACACCTGGGTGAAGCGCGACGCTTCACCTTCGGCGTTGGCCACCACACGCTCGCGGTAGGCACTGGCCTCCTCGATCAGGCGGGCGGCGGTACCACGGGCACGCGGCACGACGTCGTTACGATAGGCCTCGCCCTCGTTACGCAGCCGCTCGCGGTCCTGACGCGCACGCACGACGTCCTCGAACGCCGCCTGCACCTGCTCGGGCGGCTGAGCGTTCTGCATCATCACGCGGCTGATCATGATGCCGGTCTGGTAGCGGTCGAGAATCTCCTGCATCAACTGCTGCGCAGTCGCACCGATCTCCTCACGACCTTCATACAGCACGAAATCCATGCTGCTCTTGCCGACGATCTCGCGCATGGCCGTTTCGGCCGCCTGGATCACCGACTCGTCCGGCACGCGGACGTTGAACACGTAGTCTTCCGGCGACTTGAGGATGTACTGGACGCTGAACTGGATGTTGATGATGTTCTCGTCCTCGGTGATCATCAGCGCCTCGCGCAGGACCTTGTTGCGGTCCGATCCGCGATAGCCCACCTCGACCGTACGCACGCCGGACAGGTCGACGATCTCGTGGGTCTCGATGGGGTACGGAATACGCCAGCGCAGACCCGGCTCGGTGGTTTCGACATGCTTGCCGAAGCGCAGCACCACGCCACGCTCGGCGGCGTCGACGGTGTAGAAACCGCTACCCAGCCAGACCACCAGCAGCAAGACCAGCAGCGCACCGAAGCCGCCGCCGATCTGACGGAAGCTGGGCATCTGCGGACCACCGCTGTTACCACCCCCACCGCCATTCGAGCGGCTACCGCCGCGCTTGCCGCCCAGCATGCCGGACAGTTTCTGGTTGAAATCGCGCCAGACGTCTTCGAGGTCCGGCGGACCCTGATTGTCGCCGCGGCCGCGGTCACCACCGCGCCGGTCGTCGTCGTTCCCCTGGTTGTTACCCCAGCGAGGATCATTCAGTGACATTGGGAGACCCGTATCAGGTTGAAAGGCGTTCAGACCATCATATCCGGAACTGTGTTCCGGCCATCGGCAGGACTGACGCGTTGCGCCGCCTCGGCCAGTGCATCACGCAGCAGGGGCAGGCCCTCGCCGCTGGCAGCGCTCAAAAAAACGCCCGTGATGTTACCACACTCGTCCCGATTGACCGCCGCAGGGGCGCCGGTCAGATCGATCTTGTTGAAGACCATGATCTGCGGCACGTCGCCGGCACCGATGCCGCGCAGGACCTCGTTTACTGCATCGGCCTGGGCTTCGCGTTCGGGGCTGGCGGAATCCACCACGTGCAGCAGCAGATCGGCCCCCGCCGTCTCCTCCAGCGTGGCATGGAAAGCCGCCACCAGGGTGTGCGGCAGATCGCGGATGAAGCCGACCGTATCGGACAGCACCACATCGCCGACCGGCACGACATAGATCCGCCGTGAAGTGGTATCGAGGGTGGCGAAGAGCTGGTCGGCGGCGTAGCTGCCGGCCTTCGTCAGTGCGTTGAAGAGCGTCGACTTGCCGGCGTTGGTGTAGCCCACCAGCGACACCGACAGCACTTCGCGCCGGTCGCGGCCGCGACGGCGCACCTTGCGCTGCTTCTCGATTCTGGCGAGACGCTCCTTGAGCGCCTTGACGCGCACACCGAGCAGGCGGCGGTCGGTTTCCAGCTGTTTCTCGCCGGGGCCGCGCAGGCCGATACCGCCCTTCTGGCGTTCAAGGTGGGTCCAGCCACGCACGAGGCGAGTGGACAGGTGATCGAGCTGCGCCAGCTCCACCTGCAGTTTGCCTTCGTGGCTGCGCGCGCGCAGCGCGAAGATGTCGAGGATCAGCGCCGTGCGGTCGATGACGCGGCACTGCAGGGCGCGTTCAAGGTTGCGCTGCTGCGCGGGCGAGAGGGCGTGGTTGAATACCACCAGGTCGGCCTTGTGGGCGCGCAGGGCGAGTTCGATCTCGGTGACCTTGCCCTTGCCGGCGAACATCGCCGGGTCAGGCCGCGCGCGGCGCCCGGTGACGACGCCCTCGACGCTGGCGCCGGCACTCTGGATCAGCAGTCGGGTCTCGGAAAGGCGGTCATCCAGCATGCCCTGATCGAGATCAAGCTGGACGAGGATCGCCCGCTCACCGGATCTGGGCCGCTCAAACATCGGAAAGACTCAGGAACAGGTCAGGCGTCACCGCCATCCTGCTGGATGTTGACCGGGCGGGCCGGCACGACGGTGGAAATGGCGTGCTTGTAGACCATCTGGGTCACGGTGTTCTTGAGCAGTACGACATACTGGTCGAAGGAGTCGATCTGGCCCTGCAGCTTGATGCCATTGACCAGATAGATGGACACGGGGATGTGCTCGCGTCGCAGGGTGTTCAGAAACGGGTCTTGTAGAAGCTGCCCTTTGTTACTCATGTTTGCTCCTTGAGCATTGGTGTTGTTATGTGTGTGCAGCATAGCATGGTGCGGCGCACCACACTGACCGCGCGCCGCCGCCGGAGTTCAGGACTTGTCCGCGTACGGGTTGTGCGCCGTCTTGAACTGTACGCGCAGGGGCGTGCCCTTGAGCTTGAAGGCTTCGGTGAAGGTGTGTTCGAGATAGCGCACGTAGGCGGCCGGCACCTGATCCAGCGCGGTGCCGTGAATGACCACGATGGGCGGGTTGCTGCCGCCCTGGTGGGCGTAGCGCAGCTTGGGGCGGAACACGCCGTGACGCGGCGGCGCCTGCTTGACCACGGCCGCCTGCAGCACGCGCGTCAGGCGCGGCGTGGCAAGCTTGGCCATGGCAGCCGCGTAGGCGGCATCGACCGACTTCATGACCGCCGCCAGACCGCTGCCCTTGAGCGCTGAAACGTAGTGGAAGCGCGCGAAGGAGAGGAAACCGAGCTTGCGTTCGATGTCGCGCTTGACCGTCTCGCGACGGTAGTCGTCGATGGCGTCCCACTTGTTCACCACCACCACCAGGGCACGCCCGGCATCGACGATGAAGCCGGCGATATGCGCGTCCTGGTCGGCAATGTCCTGCGCGGCGTCCAGCACCAGCACGGCGACGTTGGCCTCCTCCACCGCCTGCAGGGTCTTGATCACCGAGAACTTCTCGATGGCCTCGAAGACCTTGCCCTTGCGGCGCAGGCCCGCGGTGTCGATCAGAGTGTAGTGCTTGCCGCCACGCTCGAAGGGAATCTCGATGGCGTCGCGCGTGGTGCCCGGCAGGTCGAAAGCAATCACCCGCTCTTCACCGAGCAGGCCGTTGATGAGCGTGGACTTGCCCACATTGGGGCGACCGGCGATGGCGATGCGCGGGCCACGCGCGGCCTCTTCGGCCGGCTCGTCGTCGCGCGGGAACGGCGCCAGCACCTCATTCACGAGCTGCGTAACGCCGTCGCCATGGGTGGCGGAAATCGGCATGGGCGCGCCCAGCCCGAGCGCGTGGAAATCCGCCGCAACGACATCGCGACGCATGCCCTCGGCCTTGTTCACGACCAGATGCACCGGCCGGCCGGAGCGACGCAGGCGTGCGGCGATCTGCTCATCGTGCGGCGTCAGGCCGATACGACCATCGACCAGGAACAGCAGCACATCCGCCTCTTCGATGGCGCGTTCGGCCTGCTGGGCCATCTCGTGCATGATGCCGACCTTGGCGACCGGGTCGAAACCGGCGGTATCGACGACCAGATAGTCGCGCTCGCCGACACGACCGACACCGTAATGACGGTCACGGGTCAGGCCGGGCATGTCCGCAACCAGCGCGTCACGCGTGCGGGTGAGGCGGTTGAACAACGTCGATTTGCCGACGTTGGGGCGTCCTACGAGGACGATGGTGGGTTTCACGTTTGCCTTTGCTTGTTCTTATCGGATCTCGAAGGCCTGCACCGAGCCGTCGCGCGTCTGCACGACAAAGCTGCGCTCGCCCAGACGGCGCGGAGCTGCCTCGATGGCGCCGCTGGCGCGGGAACGGGCGATGAAGCCGCCCTGGGTACGGTCGAGCACGTGCACGTAGCCTTCGAAGTCACCGAACACCACGGCATCGCCGACGATCAGCGGACGCGACAGGCGGCGCATGAACATCGGCCCCTGCTTCCACAGGCTCACGCCGGAGCGGGCATCGAGGCCATGCACGGAATCATCCGCCGCGGTGATCGCGACCAGCCCTTCATCGCGGTCCATGCCGGAGCTGCTGGAGAATTCACGCGTCCAGATCACGCCGCGGGTTCCAAGATCGAAGCACGACACGCGCCCCTGATAGGCCACTGCGCAGGCCTGGCTGCTGTTCAGCACGGCCGTACCGGCAATGTCGGTAACACGCTCGAGTTCGGTCACGCCGCGCGGCGTCGCCACCGTCAGCTCCCACAGCGGCGCGCCATTGTCGAGATTGATCGCCAGCAGCTTTCCGCCCGGGAAGCCGACGATCGCGAAATTGTCCGTCACCTCCATGCCGGCCGTGGCACGCAGGGACAAGGGAGGTACGCTGCGCGCATAGATCCAGCGACGCTCTCCGCTCGCGACATCGAAACCGAGGATGCGGCTGTCGGATGCCCGCAGCGCAATCGTGCGTGCCGACACCCCCGGAGGTGCGAGCACTTCGACACCCGCCGGCTTGCGCCATTTCTCGCTGCCGTTCTCGGCGTCGAGCACCACCAGTTCGCCGCGCACGGTGACCACCGCCACGTGTTTGCCGTCGCTGCCGACGCCGGCGCTC
>JAJLLM010000086.1:0-7672 GCA_033837965.1 Pseudazoarcus pumilus | reverse complement strand
GAGGCATTGGCGTGGCCAAGCGCGCTTTCACCCAGCTGGATGAGGGCAACGCTGGCCGACTTCAGCTGTTCGGCGACCGCGCGATGACCGTCCTCGATCTGCGCGCCGGAGACCACGGCCGCCAGTTCGGCCGGCAGGCCGTCGGTGCCGGCGCCCGTCGCCGCGAGCACCGCCGCCAGCGACTCGATCATCGCCTGCGGGGCGACGATGGCCTTGTGGCTCAGATCGAAGTTGAAATCGAAGTCGACCGGGTTGATCGCGCTGATCTTCGCACCGCCCTTCCAGGCCTTGCGGATGCGATGGCCGAGGATCGGGGCCTCAAGACGCGGATTGCAGCCGACCAACAGCACGGCGCGCGCCTGCTCGACCTCCGCCAGCGGCAGCTCGAAGGCCGTGGCGACGGGAGAGTCGGCGAAGTCCAGCGTGCCAAGCCGGTGGTCGATGTTGCTGCAGCCGAGACCCGCGGCGAGCCGCGCCAGCAGGGCGCCCTCTTCCAGCGAGGTCGAGGGATGCACCAGCAGGCCGGTCTGCTCACCGCTGGCTGCACGCAGCAGCTCGACGGCCCGAGCAATGCCCTGCTCCAGGCTGACCTCTTTCCAGTTCGCGCCCTCGCGCACCAGCGCCGTGGTGGCGCGATCGGCGGCGGTCAGTCCGGTGTGGCTGTAGCGGTCGCGATCCGACAGCCAGCTCTCGTTGACCGCCTCGTTGTCGCGCGGCACCACGCGCATCACTTCGCCGCGGCGCACGTGCAGGTAGAGATTGGAGCCCAGCGCATCGTGGTAGCCGATCGACTCGCGCGCAGCCAGTTCCCAGGCGCGGGCGCGGTAGCGGAAGGGCTTGTTGGTCAGCGCGCCCACCGGGCAGACGTCGATGATGTTGCCCGACAGCTCACTGTCGATGTTCTTGCCGATGTAGGTGCCGATCTCAAGGCGATCGCCGCGCCCCATGCCGCCCAGCTCATAGGTGCCGGCGATCTCGCCGACAAAGCGCACGCAGCGGGTGCAGTGGATGCAGCGGGTCATGTCGGTGGCGACCAGCGGGCCGACGTTTTCGTCCGGCACCACGCGCTTGCGCTCGACGAAACGGCTGACCGAGCGGCCGTAGCCCATCGCCACGTCCTGCAGCTCGCACTCGCCGCCCTGGTCGCAGATCGGGCAGTCCAGCGGATGGTTGATCAGCAGGAACTCCATGACGTTGCGCTGCGAGTCGAGCGCACGCTTGGACTGCGTGTAGATCTTCATGCCCTCCATCACCGGCGTGGCGCAGGCCGGCGCGGGCTTGGGCATCTTCTCGACATCGACCAGGCACATGCGGCAGTTGGCCGCGATCGGCAGCTTCTTGTGGTAGCAGAAGCGCGGGATCGGGATGCCAGCCTTGTCGGCGGCCTCGATGATCATCGAGCCCTTGGGCACCGCCATCGCGGTGCCGTCGATTTCGATGTTGACCTGGTCGGGCGCCACGTTTGGCGCAGACGGTGCGGCGCTCATGCGGCGACTCCAAGCTGGGATTCGACCATCGAACGGCCGTGGGTCACGTAGTACTCGAACTCATGCCAGTAGTGGCGCAGGAAGCCCTGCACCGGCCAGGCAGCGGCTTCGCCGAAGGCACAGATGGTGTGGCCCTCGATCTGGCCGGCGGCGGCCTTCAGCATGTGGATGTCCTCGACCGTTCCCTTGCCATCGACGATGCGCGAGAGCACGCGGTACATCCAGCCCGTGCCTTCGCGGCAGGGCGTGCACTGGCCGCAGCTTTCCTTGTAGTAGAACTGCGAGATGCGGCGGCAGGCCTTGACCATGCAGGTGGTCTCGTCCATCACGATGACCGCACCGGAACCGAGACCCGAACCCGCCTTCTGCAGGGCGTCGTAGTCCATGGTCAGTTCCATGATGGTGTCTGCATGCAGCACCGGCATCGACGAACCGCCGGGGATCACCGCCTTCAGCTTGCGGCCGCCGCGAACGCCACCGGCCATCGCCAGCAGGTCCTTGAAGGGCGTACCGAGGCGGATCTCGAAGTTGCCCGGGTTGTTGACGTGGCCCGACACCGAGAACACCTTCGGGCCGCCGTTGTTGGGCTTGCCCAGGCCGAGGAACCACTCCGGACCATTGCGCATGATCGCCGGCACCGAGGCATAGGTCTCGGTGTTGTTGATGGTGGTGGGCTTGCCGAACAGGCCGTAGTTGGCCGGGAACGGCGGCTTGTAGCGCGGCTGGCCCTTCTTGCCCTCCAGCGACTCCATCATCGCGGTCTCTTCGCCGCAGATGTAGGCGCCGGCGCCGAGCGCGGCGTGGATGTCCACGTCCACGCCCGAACCCTGGATGTCCTTGCCCAGCCAGCCGTTGGCGTAGGCCTCGCGCAGCGCTTCCTCGAAGTGCTCGAAGGGCTCGTGGTGGAACTCGCCGCGCAGGTAGTTGTAGCCCACGGTGCAGCCGGTGGCGTAACAGGCGATGGCCATGCCCTCGATCACCGCATGCGGGTTGTAACGCAGGATGTCGCGGTCCTTGCAGGTCCCCGGCTCCGACTCGTCCGAGTTGCACAGGATGTACTTCTGGCCCGGCGCCGAACGCGGCATGAAGCTCCATTTCAGGCCGGTCGGGAAGCCCGCGCCGCCGCGGCCGCGCAGGCCCGACTGCTTGACCATCTCGACCACCTGGGCCGGGTCGGGCTTTTCGGCCAGGATCTTTCGCCAGGCCGCGTAACCGCCGGTCTTGAGGTAGTTCTCGTACGACCAGGGCTTGTCGAAGTGCAGCGTCGTGTAGACGACGTTGTGCTCCTGCGGGGCCGGGCCGACCGGGCCGTAGCCTTCGGAGTAGCGGGAATCGTGCGCCATGGCTTGAATCACTCCAGTCCGTCGAGCAGCTTGTCCACCTGCTCGGTGGTCAGCTTCTCGTGGTAGTGGCCGTCGATCAGCATCACCGGCGCGGCGGCGCAGGCGGCCACGCACTCTTCCTCGATCTTGAGGAAGATGCGGCCGTCGGGCGTGCTCTCGCCGTGCCTGATGCCCAACTTGCCTTCGCAGTGGCGCACGATGTCCTCGGCGCCGTTGAGCCAGCAGCTGATGTTGGTGCAGATCGAGACCTTGTGCCGGCCGACCGGCTGCAGGTCGAACATCGAATAGAAGGTGGCGACCTCGTAGGCCCAGACCGGCGGGATGCCGAGGTACTTGGCGGTGGCGGCGATGATCTCGTCGCTCAGCCAGCCGCCGTTCTGCTCCTGGGCCGCCATCAGGCCCTGGATCACCGCCGAACGCTTGCGGTCGGGCGGGAACTTGGCGACCCAGTGGTCGATGTGGGCGCGCGTGGCGTCGCTCAGCGCGACCATCGGGTCGACGTGCTGGCAGGCGGCGAAGTTTCCGGTGGCTTTCATGGCCTGGGCAATCCTTAGCGGTCGATCTCGCCGAAGACGATGTCGTAGGTGCCGATCATCGCGACGACGTCGGGCAGCATGTGGCCGCGCACGATCGCGTCCATCGACGAGAGATGGGCGAAGCCCGGCGCGCGCAGCTTGAGGCGGAAGGGCTTGTTGGCGCCGTCGGAGACGATGTAGGCGCCGAACTCGCCCTTCGGGGCCTCGACCGCGGCGTAGGCCTCGCCGGCCGGCACCGAGTAGCCCTCGGTGAAAAGCTTGAAGTGGTGGATCAGCGCTTCCATGTCGTCCTTCATCTCGGCACGACGCGGCGGCGCGACCTTGAAGTTGCGCACCATCACCGGGCCCGGGTTGGCCCGCAGCCACTGCACGCACTGCTTGATGATGCGGTTGGACTGGCGCATTTCCTCGACGCGCACCAGGTAGCGGTCGTAGCAGTCGCCCTGCACGCCCACCGGGATGTCGAAATCAACCTTGTCGTAGGCGGCGTAGGGCTGCTTCTTGCGCAGGTCCCAGGCCAGGCCGGAGCCGCGCAGCATCGGGCCGGTCATGCCCCAGGCCAGCGCCTTCTCCACCGACACCACGCCGATGCCGACCGTGCGCTGCTTCCAGATGCGGTTGTCGGTGAGCAGGGTCTCGTACTCGTCGACGCGGCGCGGGAAGTCGTCGCAGAAGGCGTCGAGGAAGTCGAGCATCGAGCCTTCGCGCCACTCGTTGACGCGCTTGAGTTCGCCGCCCTTGCGCCACGGCGACTCGCGGTACTTGGGCATGGTGTCGGGCAGGTCGCGCGCCACGCCGCCGGGGCGGTAATAGGTGGCGTGCATGCGGGCGCCGGAGACCGCCTCGTAGCAGTCCATCAGCTCCTCGCGCTCGCGGAAGGCGTACAGGAACACCGCCATCGCGCCCAGGTCCAGGCCGTTCGAGCCGATCCACATCAGGTGGTTCAGGATGCGGGTGATCTCGTCGAACATCGTGCGGATGTACTGGGCACGCTCGGGCGCCTCGATGCCCATCAGCTTCTCGATGGCGCGCACGTAGGCGTGCTCGTTGCACATCATCGACACGTAGTCGAGCCGGTCCATGTAGCCGATGGACTGGTTGAAGGGCTTGGACTCGGCCAGCTTCTCGGTACCGCGGTGCAGCAGGCCGACATGCGGGTCGGCGCGCTGCACGACCTCGCCGTCCATCTCCAGCACCAGGCGCAGCACGCCGTGCGCGGCCGGATGCTGCGGGCCGAAGTTGAGGGTGTAGTTGCGGATTTCCTGGGTCATGGCCGGTCAGTCCTTGCGCGGCTGCTCGGAGGCGGCCTGCTGCCAGCGGGAGTCCTCGCGCACCACGCGCGGCACGCCGACGCGCGGCTCGATCGAGACGGGTTCGTACACCACGCGCTTGCGCTCGGCGTCGTAACGCACCTCGACGTTGCCCACCAGCGGGAAGTCCTTGCGGAACGGGTGGCCGACGAAACCGTAGTCGGTGAGGAGGCGGCGCAGGTCCGGGTGGCCCTCGAAGACGATGCCGAACAGGTCGAAGCACTCGCGCTCGAACCAGTTGGCCACCGGGTACACGTCCACCAGCGAGGGCACCACAGGCAGGCTGTTGTCGGCGGCGAAGCAGCGGATGCGCAGGCGGCGGTTGTGGCGCACCGACTGCAGGTGCACCACCACAGCGAAGCGGCGCTCGGGGCCGTTGCCGCGCGGGCGGTGCTCCCAGTCGAAGCGACCGGGGCCGGCACCCTCGACGCCGCGCGAGAAGCCCTCGGAGCTGACGTCCGTGGTGTCCCACTCGTCCTCGCCGTAGCCAAGGTAGTCGACGCCGCACAGGTCGATCAGCTGCTCGAAGCACAGGTCCGGGTCGTCGCGCAGGAGGCGGGCGGCCGCGTCCCACTCGCCGGGGGCGATCTCGACCGTGGTTTCGCCCAGCGCTTCGTGCAGGGAAAC
Organism: Pseudazoarcus pumilus; assembly: GCA_033837965.1. GTDB lineage: Bacteria > Pseudomonadota > Gammaproteobacteria > Burkholderiales > Rhodocyclaceae > Pseudazoarcus > Pseudazoarcus pumilus_A. The sequence goes on along the minus strand of JAJLLM010000086.1, from coordinate 2,369 downwards.
CAGCTTGTCCTGCAGGCGTGCCTTCAGGCGCTCGTGGAAGCTGATGGGGGTTTCGACCATGGCGTCGGCTGGGTCCTTAGCGGGCGATGGTGTTGGTGCGGCGGATCTTCTTCTGCAGCTGCAGGATGCCGTACACGAGCGCCTCGGCCGTCGGCGGGCAACCCGGCACGTACACGTCCACCGGCACCACGCGGTCGCAGCCGCGCACCACCGAATACGAATAGTGGTAGTAGCCGCCGCCGTTGGCGCAGCTGCCCATCGAGATCACCCACTTGGGCTCGGGCATCTGGTCGTAGACCTTGCGCAGCGCCGGGGCCATCTTGTTGACCAGGGTGCCGGCGACGATCATCACGTCGGACTGGCGCGGCGACGGGCGGAAGATGACCCCGTAGCGGTCGAGGTCGAGGCGCGAGGCGCCGGCGTGCATCATCTCGACCGCGCAACAGGCCAGGCCGAAAGTCATCGGCCACAGCGAACCGGTGCGGGTCCAGTTCACCAGCTTGTCGAGCTGGGTCGTGACGAAACCCTGGCTCAGGACACCTTCGATACTCATCTTGCCGCTCCGTGCGGATGCCTGGACGACCGGGCGATCATTCCCAGTCGAGCGCGCCCTTGGACCATTCGTAGACGAATCCGACGACCAGGACGGTGAGGAAGATCATCATCGAGACGAACCCGAAGAAGCCGATCGTGTCGAGCGAAACGGCCCACGGGAAGAGGAACGCGATCTCGAGGTCGAAGAGGATGAAGAGGATCGCGACCAGGTAGTAGCGGACGTCGAACTTCATCCGGGCGTCTTCGAAGGCCTCGAAGCCGCATTCGTAGGGGGAGTTCTTTTCCGGGTCGGGACGGCGCGGGCCGAGCACGAAGCCGAGGACCTGGGGTGCGACGCCCACTGCGACGCCGACCAGGATGAAGAGGATGACGGGAAGGTACTGGTCGAGGATCATAGGCCTTGCGTCGCTTGGGTCATCGTTGCGTGTGTCCTGGCTGCGCCGTGTCGGTATCGTCCGGCTCTTGCCGCAAGCGGCAAAAATAAGGCGCGCTGCCCTCAGCGGAAACCGCTGCTTCAGCACGCCCGATTTCCCCGAGGCCGTCCGTGGAAACCGGACCCAGGGTCGACAGGGCACCGGATGAGGACCCTGTCGAAGATGCATTGAGTGGTGCCGACGGCGAGACTCGAACTCGCACAGCTTTCGCCACTACCCCCTCAAGATAGCGTGTCTACCAATTCCACCACGTCGGCACTGAACATCCACGCAAGCCGGTATGGCCTGAGTGCATGCATCAATCGTTCAGTTTTCGCTGCGCAAACCACCCATGGTGTCTGAGGGGAGTGGCCTGCTGCATAGACATAAATTCTAACTCGAAAAGCAGGGTTATCTCCAAGTGTTGCAGGCACTCTTTTCAGAGCGTCCTTGGCTTGGCGCAAACCCCACCTTTCTCCCGCGCCGCTCAGTTGTTCGCAGGGATCTGACCCGCACCACCGGACGGCTCGGAAGCCGACGGCGCGGCCGCGGGTGCACCGGGGATCTGCGCGGCGCCAGGCGCCACGGGCTGATCCAGCACGCTGGTGCCGCTGCCGGAGGCGGCCTGCGGTGTGGCGTTCGACAGATAGGCCAGGGCCAGGGTGCAGACGAAGAAGATCGTGGCACACACGGCAGTCGTGCGGGACAGGAAGTTCGCGCTGCCCGTCGCGCCAAACAGACTGCCCGAAGAGCCGCTGCCAAAGGAAGCTCCCATGTCAGCCCCCTTGCCGTGCTGGACCAGCACCAGGCCGATCATGGTCAGCGCGGAAAGCAACTGCACCACAAGGATCAGGGTCGTCATGAACTGCATCAGTGTTCTCCAGTGATTCAAGAGCGCGCGCTCAGAGCGCTGCGCGGCAGATGGCAATGAAGTCGGCAGCCTTCAGGGAGGCACCGCCGATGAGCCCGCCATCGATGTCGGGCTGCGAGAAGAGGCTGGCGGCGTTGTCGGGTTTGACGCTGCCGCCGTAGAGAATGCGCATCCCATCGGCGTGCGATGTCGCCGCCTTGAGCTGGGCGCGCAGCACCGCATGCACGGCCTGGGCCTGCTCGGGCGTCGCCGTACGGCCCGTCCCGATGGCCCAGACGGGCTCATAGGCCACCACCATCTGAGGCACGCAATGCCCCAAGGCGTGGATCACCGCCGACAGCTGACGTTTGACGACGGACTCGGTCTGTCCGCCTTCGCGTTCGTCCAAGGTTTCCCCCACGCAGACCACGGGAGTCAGGCCTTTGCTGACGACCACGCGTGCCTTCTCCGCGACAAGCTGATCCCCCTCGGCGTGCAGGCTGCGGCGCTCCGAATGTCCCACGATGACATAGCGGCAGCCGAGGTCGGCC
>JAJLLM010000085.1:0-10127 GCA_033837965.1 Pseudazoarcus pumilus | reverse complement strand
GGCAAAAAAAATGCCCGCGCATGCGGGCATTCTTTCCGAATTCTGGTGCCGACGGTGAGACTCGAACTCACACGGCTTGCGCCACCACCCCCTCAAGATGGCGTGTCTACCAATTTCACCACGTCGGCCCTGATTTCTCGGGAACGCGCATTATACGGATATGCACGCCCCGCGCAAGCTTGTCTGGCTTAGTTTTGCGCCGGTGCGGCCGGCACGTCGGCCGGCGGCGCGCTCGGCACATCCGAAGGCGTGGCACTCGGAACATCACCCTGCAGCACGGGCGCAGACGGCACCGGAACCGGGTTGTCCATCACGCTGGTCGGACCAGACGGTTTGGTGCTGGCGAGGTAGGCCAGCCCCAGGCTGGTGATGAAGAACACCGTGGCCAGAACAGCCGTCGTGCGGCTCAGGAAGTTGGCCGAACCGGACGCGCCGAACACGCGGCCGGCACCGCCACCACCACCGCCACCGCCGAAGGCGGCCCCCGCGTCGGCACCCTTCCCGTGCTGCATAAGCACCAAGCCGATAACGCAAATACCGACCACCACATGGATCGCCAGCACGATCGAGAACAGGTAACTACCCATCTTTGTATGTCACTCCAGATTCAAATCGACCGACCCGCCGCAGCCCGGCAGATCGCCACGAATTCGTCTGCAAGCAGCGATGCCCCACCCACCAGCACGCCATCTGCGTCATCAAGGGCAAACAGCCAGCCAGCGCTGTCCGCCTTCACACTTCCACCGTACAGGATGCGCGTGCGCGGCACGTCACCCGTTCGTTGTTCCACCCAGCGCCGCACCAGCGCCAGCACGTCGGCGACCTGCTCCGGCGTGGCCACCCGACCAGTGCCGATGGCCCACACCGGCTCGTAGGCCAGTACGACACGGCCGATGTCGGAAGCCGGCAGCGCGACATCCAGCGCATCGAGCTGACGCAACAGCACCTCTGCCACTTCACCGCGCTCACGCTGCTCCAGCGTCTCACCGATGCAGACAATGGGCGTGATGCCCGCAGCCAGGGCTCGCGCGGCCTTGGCTGCGACCGCAGCATCCGGTTCGCCCAGCAGGGAGCGGCGCTCGGAATGCCCGACGATCGCGTAGGCACAACCGAAATCCGCCAGCATGCCGGCGCTGACCTGCCCGGTGAATGCCCCGTCGGTATGTTCGCTGATGTCCTGCGCACCCAGCCCGACGGCGCTGCCACCCAGTTTCACGGCGAGCTGGGCGAGATACGGAAACGGCACGCACAGCGCCACATCCACACCCGCCGGCAAGGCCGGCAACATGCTGTCGAGCAAGGCCTCATTGGAGGCGAGGCGCCCGTTCATCTTCCAGTTTCCGGCAACGAGCTTGCTGTGCATTGCGGGCGCGCGAGTAAATGCGCGATTGTAGCCCGCCGCCCATGACATCGCAAAGCCGCACAAACGCAAACGGGGCAGTGTGCCACCGGCACACTGCCCCGTCGCGGACGGGAACGATCAGCCGAAGCGACCGGTGATGTAGTCCTCGGTACGCGAATCAAGCGGATTGGTGAACATCGTGTCGGTCGCGCCGTACTCGATCAGCTTGCCCAGATACATGAAGGCCGTGTTGTCCGACACACGGGCGGCTTGCTGCATCGAGTGGGTGACGATGACGATGGTGAATTGCCCCTTCAACTCGCCAATGAGGTCCTCCACCTTGGCCGTGGCGATCGGGTCGAGCGCCGAGCAGGGTTCGTCCATCAGCAGGATCTCCGGCTCGGCTGCAATCGCGCGGGCAATGCACAGACGCTGCTGCTGACCGCCGGAGAGACCCAGCGCGCTCTCGTGCAGGCGGTCCTTGACCTCGTTCCACAGCGCGGAGCCCTTGAGCGCGCGCTCGCAGGCCTCATCCAGCATGGTCTTGTCGGCAATACCCTCGACACGCAGCGGAAACACCACGTTCTCGTAGATCGACTTCGGGAAGGGGTTGGGCTTCTGGAACACCATGCCCATGCGCTTGCGCAGCGCGATCACGTCGGTGCCGGGCGCATAGATGTCCTGCTGATTGACCCGCACTTCGCCGCGGATGCGCAGGTTGTCGATCAGGTCGTTCATGCGGTTGAGCGAGCGCAGCAACGTCGACTTGCCGCAGCCCGACGGGCCGATCAGCGCGGTCACCATGCCACGCTGCACTTCCATATCGACGCCGTACAGCGCCTGCGACTCGCCGTACCAGAGGTTGAAGTCGCGGATCGTGATGCCGGCGCCCTGCCCCGATTCGGCGACGTGATACACCGTGCGGTGATCGGCGGCGGGCTTTTCCATCATGGTGGTACTCATTGTCTTGACTCCGGATGTTCAGAACTGGCTGCCGATGAATTTCTTCTTCAGCCGGTTGCGGATGTAGATGGCCGACGAGTTCATCAGCACGATGAGACCCAGCAGCAGCAAGGTGGTGACGAAAACCATGGGCTTGCCGGCTTCGGAGTTACGCGACTGGAAGCCGACGTCGAAGATGTGGAAGCCGAGGTGCATGAAGCTGCGCTCGAGGTGGATGAACGGCGCAAAGGCATCCACCGGCAGCTCCGGCGCGAGCTTGACCACGCCCACCAGCATCAGCGGCGCAACCTCACCGGCACCGCGCGCCATGGCCAGGATCAGGCCGGTCATGATGCCGGGCATGGCGTGCGGCAGCACGATGGAGCGAATGGTCTGCCACTTCGACGCACCGCAGGCCAGCGCGCCTTCGCGGATCGAACGCGGCACCGCCGACAGGGCTTCCTCCGACGCCACGATCACGACCGGCACCGTCAGCAGCGACAGCGTCAACGCCGACCACAGGATGCCGCCGGTACCGAAGGTCGGGTTGGGCAGCCGCTCGGGGAAGAAGATCGCGTCGATCGAACCGCCCACGGTGTAGGCGAAGAAGCCCAGGCCGAACACGCCATACACGATGGACGGTACGCCGGCGAGGTTGTTCACCGCGATCCGCACCATGCCCACCAGCTTGCCCTGCTTGGCGTACTCGCGCAGATACAGTGCAGTGATGACGCCGAAGGGCGCGACCACGATCACCATCAGCATGGTCATCACCACCGTGCCGAAGATTGCCGGCAGGATGCCGCCCTCGGTGTTGGCCTCGCGCGGCTCGGTCGTGAGGAACTCCGCCCAGCGCGACAGATAGATGCCGAGCTTGCCGAAGATCGACAGATCATTGGCCGGGTAGAAACGCACGATCTGCGACAGCGCGATTTCCTTGGTCTGGCCGCCGACCTCTTCCAGCACGATGCGGTAACGCGCGTCCTGCTGCTTGATCTCGTTGGCCCCTGCCTGCAGACGCTGATACTCACGCTGCAGGTCGGCTTCGCGCTGTTCCACACGCGCCAGTTCGGCGCGATAGGCAGCACTCTCCTTGCCGTCCTCCAGCTCGATGCGGCGCAGCGCAAGCCGCTGCTTGTTCAGTTCGTGGTTGATCTTGCCGATCTCGCCGCGCTCGATCTGACGGATTGCGTCGAAGCGGTCACGCGCCGCCTCTTGCTCGTCGCGCATGCGCTCGAGCCCCAGCGCCGCCGGATCCTGCTCGACGCCGTCCAGCACCACGCCCTTGATGCGGCCGACGAAGGCGCCCCACTCCTGACGCTCAAAGAAGTAGAACGCCGGGTCACGCTCGACGCCCTGCACTTCGAAGGCATTCACCCAGCGGAAGTCCTCGCCGTACAGGTCGTAGTTGCCGACGCGGTACAGCGTGCGCTCGGCATAGCCGTCCATGGCCTGGATTTCGGCCTTGGCCTCTTCCGGCAATGCGGCCAGCACACCCGGCTCCGGGCGGTACAGCCCGAAGCGCGACGGCACGCCGGCAATCTGCTGCCCGCTCTTGAGCGTGACGACCTCGATCGGCTTCGGCCAGAAGGTGGTCATGCCGTTCCAGAAGATCATCAGCAGAAAGCCGCAGATCAGGATGATGCCCAGCGCCAGCGCGCCGCCGAAGCCCCACAGCGCCGGCTCTCCGACCGCCGACAGGTCCGCGGTATAGCGGCGTACCGCGCGTGCTTCGTTGTTCTTGCTCATTGCCTTGGTTCCGGTTTGCACGTGTGCACTCATGTTCTGGCTCCGCTCACAGCTGGAAGGCGCGCTTGCGGAAGCGCTGGCGTATGACTTCGGCGAAGGTGTTGATGATGAAAGTCATCACGAACAGCGTCAGCGCCGCGAGGAAGAGCATGCGGTACAGCGTGCCGCCGATCACCGCCTCGGGCAGTTCCACCGCAATGTTGGCCGACAGCGTGCGCAGGCCGTTGAAGATGTTCCAGTCCAGCACCGCGGTATTGCCGGCGGCCATCACCACGATCATGGTCTCGCCCACCGCGCGGCCCATGCCGATCATGCAGGCGGCGAACACGCCCGACATGGCGGTGGGCAACACCACCCAGATCGCCGTCTGCCACGGCGTGGCCCCCGCCGCCAGACTGGCGGCACGCAGTTGGGCCGGCACCGCGTTGAGCGCATCCTCGGCCAGCGTGTAGATGTTCGGGATGATCGCGAAGCCCATCACCATGCCGACCACCAGCGCATTGCGCTGCACGTAGGTATCGACCACGCCGCCGCGCGGATCGAAGCCCGCTGCGGCCAGCCCGCCGGCGACCATCCACGCCACCAGTGCAGAGATCACCGCCATGGCAAGCCAGCGCGCACCGTCAATCACGCCTGCGTGCTGACGCGTCAGGCCGCGCAGATGCATGCGGTAGGCCGTACCGATCGTGCGGTTGAAAAGCATGGTCAGCAGCACGAAGCTCACGGGCCACAGGAACATGCTCATGAACGGCACGGCGCTGCCGACATCGCGGTTGGTCCAGGCCTTGAAGTCACCGGCAAAAAAGCTCTGCTCGAACACCGGCCCGAGCAGCCAGGCCAGCCAGCCCGAGATGCCGATGACGACAAACATGAACGCGAACTTGGGCAGGCCGTTGAGCTTGAGCGCCAGATGAGGCGGCAGCATCTGCCACAGATGCGCGGCGATCATCAGCCCCAGGGGCAGCGCCACGAAACCGAGCACCACGGCAGCGATCCAGCTCTCCACCAGCGGCGCAAGAATCAGCGCGGCGATGAAGCCCAGCACCACGGTGGGCAGCGACTCCATCATCTCCATCACCGGCTTGACCGTGCCGCGCACCCGGCGATGCACGAACTCCGAGGTGTAGATGGCGGCCAGCAGCGCAATGGGCACCGCGAACAGCAACGAATACACGGTCGCCTTGAGCGTGCCGAAGATCAGCGGTACGAGCGAGAACTTGGGTTCGAACAGGTCGGTACCGGAGGACGACTGCCAGGTGTAGGTCGGTTCGGAATAGCCTTCGTACCAGTTCTTGCCGAAGATGGCGCGCCAGGTCGTCTCCGGGTGCGGCACGTAGAAACGCCAGTGGTCGATCAGACCGGCGCTGTTCATGGCCACCGCACCGTCATCGCGCGGCATCAGCATGACCTGCATGGACTCGCCGCTAGGCGCGACCTTCTGCTCCATGCGCAGCAGCACCTGCTCGCTGGTGGCGTGACGGAACCACAGATTGCCCTCGGCATCCAGCGTCACCAGGCTCTTGCGGCGCTGCGACACGTCATAGGCAACGATGCCGGCGGGCTGCTTCTCCAGATCGCGCGCCAGGACCATGCGGTAGCCGTCGGCCGTCTGAGCCCCCTCTTCCTGCAGGCGGAAATACATGCGCAGCGAACCGTCGGCACCACCGACGACGATGGTCTGATCGCCGATCAGGAAACCGAGCACGCCCAGATCCACACCCTCGGGCGTCAGGTGCGCCGCCTCGGCCAGCACCGGATTGTTGAAATCGCGGGTGTCGAAGCGGAACACGTTGCCGTCCGCCACACCGACATACACCTGGTCAGCCTGGCCGGTCAGCAGCACCTTCTTGACCACGGTACCGCCCGGCAGTGCGGGCAGCGTGGTCGTGCGGGTGGTCACCGTTTCCTGCTGGGTCATCAGGTTGATGCGCGTGTCGGCGCGCGTCAGGCGCCCCACACCGAGACTGTCGAAGGTGACGAAAGAGCGCGTCGGCCGCTCGACCGTACCCCCGAGCGCGTAGCCGATGGCCGTAATGGCCACGCCTTCGGGCGCAATCTGCTGCGCGCTCTTGACCTCGGCCTCGACCGCGATGCGGCGCACCTGGTTGCCCGGCACATGGCGATACACCACGCTGCCGTCGGTGAAGTCCTGCTCGTTGAGCTGCGTCAGACCATCCGGCATGTCCTCGGCGCGCAGCACTTGCGTGGAGAAGCCGATGCGCGCAAAACGCACGCTGCCGTCGGCAAAGCCGAACATCATGTCCGAGCGGTTGTTGGTGGCGGCGGTCGAAGTGACCTGCCGGCCTTCGAAATCGAGTTCCTGCGAGGACAGCGAACGCCCGCTGTCGATATGGAAGGTGCTGACCCTGCCCTGGGCGTCGATGCGCAGGCCGATGGTCTGGTACTCGTCCGCGTTGGTCCAGATCAGCCCCGGAGAGGCCTCCAGCACATACGCGTCGTGTTTCTTCAATTCGCCGCCGAAGAACAGCGGCAGCGCTTCCTTGGCCAGGAAGGCCAGAATGCCGAACACCGCCACGATGACGAGCAGGCCGCCGAAGGTGATCGAGATGTCGGCGCTGCGATCCGCGATGAGGACGGATTTGCGGGTTGCCCTGCCCACCGGCAGAAGTCGCTTGTAACCTTCGCTCGGGGTAGCCTCAGTGGCCGTTTTGTCGGTCATGGATGATCCGCTGATCTGTCATACAGAACAGGCGGATACGGACACCCGTATCCGCCTCGTCGAAATGCTCCCGTTCCGGCTTACTTGGCCAGACCGAAGCGCTTCAGGTCGTCGTCAGCCAGGGCCTTGACCACCGGGAAGTAGCCATCCTTGACGACCGCTTCCTGACCCTGCTTGGAGTAGATGAACTTGATGAACTCGCCACGCAGCGGATCCAGCGCCTGGTTCGGGTTCTTGTTCACGTAGATGTAGAGGAAGCGCGAAACCGGGTAGTCGCCGCTCGAAGCGTTCTCGGCGCTCGGCTCGTAGCAGGTCTGGCCCGGGCCGGCAGCCAGCTTGATGAACTTGACGTCAGCGGTCTTGTAACCAACGCCCGAGTAGCCGATGCCACCCATGTCCGAGGCCACACCCTGCACCACGGTCGAGGAACCCGGCTGCTCCTTCACGGTGTCCTTGTAGTCACCGTTGAACAGCGCAACTTCCTTGAAGTAGCCGTAGGTGCCCGAGGCCGAGTTGCGGCCATACAGGGAGATCGGACGGCTGGCCCACTCGCCCTTCACACCGACGTCACCCCAGGTCTTGATGTCCTTGTCCAGGCCGCCGTTGCGGGTCTTGGAGAAGATCGCATCGACCTGTTGCAGCGTCAGGCACTCGATCGGGTTGTCCTTGTGGGCATACACGGCCAGCGCATCGATGGCCGAGCGCACGGCCGTCGGCTTGTAGCCGTACTTCTTCTCGAAATCGTCGATTTCCTTGGACTTCATCGGACGCGACATCGGACCGAACTGGGCGGTACCGGCAATCAGCGCAGCCGGAGCGGTGCTCGAGCCCTTGCCTTCGATCTCGATCTTCACGTTCGGGTACATGGCGTTGTAGCCTTCAGCCCACAGCGTCATGAGGTTGTTCAGGGTGTCGGAGCCGATCGACTTCAGGCTGCCCGAGACACCGCTCACGGCCTTGTAGGACGGCAGGGCCGGATCGACCTGAACCTGCGCCTGAGCGGCGAAGGAAGCGGCGACACCAACAACGGCGGTCGCGAGGATGCTCTTCTTGAACATTGCGGATTCTCCAGTTTCGTCAATTCAGTCAGCCCCTCCCTTCCGGGGCGCCCCCGCTGCTGCAGGAACGAAACGGATTATCCGTACCGAAAATTACAGTTCTGTGAAACGTAACCAATCTTTCTGGAATGGCGGCTGATGCCGCAAGCAGGAGACACCGAGCAGAACGCTCGGCAGGCCCGCTGCAACGGTACTCGACGCTCCCGGACTAAGGGTTTCAGTCAGCCTGAAACGAGAGGACAGCCCGGAACTTGCATCCAGGCGAGAACTGGATGGATCAGGCGAAAGCGTGTTCCACTGCCGCCGCAATGCGCCGGGCGAGCTGCTCGACCAGCACTGGATCGCGTCCCTCCACCATGACCCGCAGCAAGGGCTCGGTGCCGGATGGGCGCAAGAGCACGCGCCCGGCTTTCCCCAGTTCCTGCTCGGCTGCCGCGCGCGCGGCTTCGATGCCCGGGTCCGCCCGCCAGTCAAAGCCGGCCGGCATGCGCACATTGACCAGTTGCTGCGGGTAGAACACCAGGTCGGCACAGGCCTCGGCCAGTGTCATGCCGCCTTGTCGCAACGCCGACAGCACCTGCAGCGCAGACACGATGCCGTCACCGGTCGTGTGGCAATCGAGGCAGATGATGTGCCCCGAACTCTCCCCGCCCAGTTTCCAGCCCCGTTCCTGCAGCAGCTCCAGCACGTAGCGGTCACCGACGCGCGCGCGGTCGAAAGCCACCCCCAATCGGGCAATGGCGTGTTCGAGGCCGAGGTTGCTCATCTGCGTGCCGACCACGCCATCGAGCCGGCCGCTCCGGTGACGTGCTGCGGCAATCACGTACAAGAGGCGATCACCGTCATACAGTTCGCCATCTGCATCACACATGATCACGCGGTCGGCATCGCCATCGAGAGCAATGCCCAGGTCCGCCTGATGCGCCAGCACCGCCTGCCGCAGGTGTTCGGGCTGCGTGGCGCCGACCTCGTCGTTGATGTTGGTGCCGTTCGGCTCGGCGCCGACGGCCACCACCTCGGCGCCCAGTTCGTGAAAGACCTTGGGCGCAATGCTGTAGGCCGCGCCGTGTGCGCAATCCAACACGATGCGCAGGCCGCGAAGATCAAGCTCGTGGGGGAAGGTGCTCTTGCAGAACTCGATGTAGCGGCCGGCCGCGTCATCAATGCGCCGCGCCTTGCCCAGTCGCGAGGAATCCACGCAACCAAGAGGCTGATCCACCCCGGCCTCGATTTCCAGTTCGATGGCGTCCGGCAATTTCGTGCCACCGGCCGAGAAGAACTTGATGCCGTTGTCGAAGTAGGGATTGTGCGATGCGGAGATCACCACTCCGGCCTGCAGGCGCAAGGCTCGCGTGAGGTACGCCACGGCCGGCGTGGGCAAGGGCCCGGCCAGCATGACGTCCACACCCGCGGCAGCGAAGCCCGCCTCCAGCGCAGCTTCCAGCATGTAGCCGGAAATCCTCGTGTCCTTGCCGATCAGCACGGCCGGATGTTCTCCGGCCGGCAGATGCTCGCGCCTGACCAGAGCCACCCCGGCGGCGTAGCCAAGCCGCATCACGAAGTCCGGGGTGATCGGTGTCGTGCCGACCAGCCCGCGTACGCCATCGGTGCCGAAATACTTGCGCGCCATTGCTGTTCCGCTCAATTCGTCAAGCCGCGATTATGACGCGCGCCCGTCCCTCATTGCCATCCAAACCGCCAGAGCATCACGCGTCGCGGCCACATCATGCGTGCGCACGATGCGCGCACCGCGCTCCACCGCCAGCACGGCAGCCGCCACGCCCGCAGCGAGGCGCTGCTCGACCGGTCGCCCGGTGATCGCCCCGAGCATGGTCTTGCGCGACATGCCGACCAGCACCGGCAGCCCGCCCTTGCAGACACGGGGCAGATCGCGCAGCAAAGCAAGGTTGTGCTCCAGCGTCTTGCCAAAACCGAACCCCGGATCAAGCACGATTCTCGCACCATCCACCCCGGCCGCGCGCAGCACGTTTACCCGCGCCTCCAGAAACGCCGTCACTTCCGTCAGTACGTCGGCGTACTCGGGCGCCTGCTGCATGGTGCGGGGCTCGCCCTGCATGTGCATGACACACAAGGCCGCGTCCGATGCCGCCACCGCCTCCACTGCACCGGGCGCCCGAAAGGCGTTGATGTCGTTGATCATCGCAGCGCCCGTCGCCACGGCCGCGCGCATCACGCCGGGCTTGACGGTATCCACCGAGACCGGCACCGGCCAGCCGGCCAGCCGTTCCAGCAGCGGCATCACGCGATCGAGTTCCTGCTGCTCGGATACGGGCTCGGAGCCGGGGCGGGAAGACTCCCCCCCGACATCCAGTATCTCTGCACCAGCCGCCACCGC
>JAJLLM010000084.1:0-30751 GCA_033837965.1 Pseudazoarcus pumilus | reverse complement strand
GCCTGCTGGTGAGTGTCGCGGCGATGATCGCTCCGCTGTTCTCCACCCTGCTGACACTGGTGCTGCCGCTGATCCTGCTGCCGATCACCTTTGCCAGCTTCTACGCCAACGCGCGCGACGTGTTCGGCTGGGATCAGGATGCCCCGCGCGCCGGCTGAGGCTGCTCCGCTCGGGCTGTTCGGAGGCACCTTCGACCCCATCCACACCGGCCACCTGCGCTTGGCCGAGGAGGCGCGTGAGGCGCTCGGGCTGGGCGGCGTGTGCTTCATCCCGGCCGGCACCCCCCCGCATCGCGACACGCCGCAGACCCAGGCCGGGCATCGGCTCGCGATGGTGCGCAACGCCATCGCCGACAACCCCGCGTTCTCCTGCGACGAGGGTGAGGTACGCAGCAGCGGCCGCAGCTACACGGTGCTCACGCTCGAACGTCTGCGCGCACAACACGGCAGTCGCTCGCTGGTGTTGCTGCTCGGCGCCGATGCCTTTGCCGGACTGCCGGCCTGGCACCGCTGGCAGGAAATCCTGCAGCTGGCCCATATCGCCGTGGCGACGCGCCCCGGACATACGCCCGGCACCCTGCCCGCAGCGCTGCTGCATGCCCTGGAGGGGAAGTCGGGCCGCAACCCGGAAGCCCTGCACGCCAATCCGGCCGGCGCAGTCGTGCATTTCGACATGACCCCGCTGGCCATTTCGGCCACGGAAATCCGCGCGCTGCTGCGCAAGGGCCGGAGCCCGCGTTATTTGCTCCCCGATTCCGTTGTCGACTATATTGCCGCCCACTCCCTGTACGGCCACACCTGATGGATCTCCAGACACTCCAGAAAACCGTCGTCGACGCGCTCGAAGACATCAAGGCGCGCGACATCGAGGTCATCGACACCTCCCGCCTCACACCGCTGTTCGACCGCGTCATCGTCGCCAGTGCCGACTCCAACCGCCAGACCCGCGCACTGGCCCGCAACGTGCAGGAAAAGGTCAAGGAAGCCGGCGGCGAAGTGATCAGCGTGGAAGGCGAGGATTCCGGCGAGTGGGTGCTGGTGGATCTGGCCGACATCGTCGTACACGTCATGCAGCCCGCCATACGCGCCTACTACAACATCGAGGAGCTGTGGTCGGCCACCCCCTCGGGCGCGCGCAAGAGCGCCGGCAAGGGCTGAGCCCGGTGCAGGCGACCGCGCCATGAAACTGCTGCTGGTCGCCGTCGGTACGCGCATGCCCGGCTGGGTGGAAGCGGGCTTTGACGAATTCGCCCGCCGCATGCCGCGCGAAATGCCGCTGGAACTGGTCGAGATCAAGGCCGAACCGCGCACCACCGGCAAGACCGTGGACGCCATGCAGGCCGCCGAGGCCGCTCGCATCGAGGCGGCGTTACCCGCACGCTGCCGCCGCGTGATCCTCGACGAACACGGCCGCGACCTGACCACCGTGGCGCTGGCCGCCCGTGTGGAAGCCTGGCGCGAGGGCGGCGAAGATGTGGCGCTGATCGTCGGCGGCCCGGACGGCCTGGCCGACAGCATCAAGAAATCGGCCAACGAGTCGATACGCCTCTCAAGCCTCACGCTGCCACACGCGCTGGTGCGCCCGCTGCTGGCCGAGGCGCTCTACCGCGCCTGGAGCGTGACCCGTAACCATCCCTACCACCGCGAATGACGTCCACTCGCCCATGAGCCGCCCGCGCATCTACCTCGCCTCACGCAGCCCCCGCCGCCGCGAACTGCTGCGGCAGATCGACGTGGATTTCGATCTGCTGCTGTTCCGCGAGGGCGAGCGCACCGACCTCGACGTGGACGAAACCCCGCTGCCCGGCGAGGACGTGGAAACCTATGTCGCGCGGCTGGCGGTGATGAAGGCCGAGGCCGGTGCGCGCCGGCTGGTGATGCGCCAGCTCATGCGCCGCCCGGTGCTGGGCGCCGACACCACGCTGGAAGTCGACGGCGAGATCATCGGCAAGCCGGCCTCGCGCGAGCACGCCGCGGCCACGCTGGAACGCCTTTCCGGTCGCACGCACCGCGTGCTCACGGCCGTGGCGCTGTCGGACGGCAAGCGCACCGAACACCTCACCAGCATCAGCGAAGTACGCTTTCGCGAACTTTCGCGCGACGAGATCCTCCATTACGTCGCCAGCGGCGAGCCCATGGACAAGGCCGGCGCCTATGGCATCCAGGGGCGCGCAGCAATCTTCGTGGCGGATATTCGCGGCAGTCACAGCGGTATCATGGGGCTGCCGCTGTTCGAAACCGCAGCCTTGCTGGCACGCTTCGGGCTGCCGGCACTTTGAGTCGCGTTCAATGAGCCATCCGCAAGGCACGGCGTGCCGGTCTTGCGGATTTCCCATTGGGTCCCTCGCATGAGCATCGAATTCCTCATCAACTGCACGCCGCAGGAAACGCGCGTGGCCGTCTCCGAGCAGGGGGTAGTGCAGGAGCTGCACGTCGAACGCACGGCCAACCGCGGCATCGTCGGCAACGTCTATCTGGGCCGCGTGGTGCGCGTGCTGCCGGGCATGCAGTCGGCCTTCATCGACATCGGGCTGGAACGCACCGCCTTCCTGCACGTGGCCGACATCTGGAACGAGCGCGCCAACGGCGAACCGGCGCGCAGCATCGAACGCCTGCTGGCTGAAGGGCAGAACATCACCGTGCAGGTGCTCAAGGACCCGCTCGGCACCAAGGGCGCGCGCTTGTCCACGCAGATCAGCCTGGCCGGCCGCATGCTGGTGTATCTGCCGCAGGACAAGCACATCGGCATCTCCCAGCGCATCGAGGACGAGGCCGAGCGCGAGCGCCTGCGCGAGCGTCTGGCCGCACTGATCCCCGAGGACGAGACCGGCGGCTACATCGTGCGCACCATGGCCGAATCGGCCAGCGACGAAGAACTGGCGGCCGACATCGACTACCTGCGCAAGCTGTGGACGGAAATCGGCAACCGCGCCACCGCCTCGCAGCCCCCCACGGTGCTGCATCAGGATCTGGACCTGGCGCACCGCGTGCTGCGCGATCTGGTCACCGACGAGGTCGGCCGCATCCTGGTGGACTCGCGCGAGAACTACCAGCGCCTGCTCGCCTTCGCACGCGAGTACAGCCCCAAGGTGCTGCCGCTGCTGGCCCACTACAGCGGCGAGCGCCCGCTGTTCGACCTGCACAACGTCGAGGTCGAGATCGAAAAGGCCCTGGCGCGTCGCGTGGATCTGAAGTCCGGCGGTTACCTGATCTTCGACCAGACCGAGGCGATGACCACCATCGACGTGAACACCGGCGGCTTCGTCGGTGCGCGCAACTTCGACGACACCATCTTCAAGACCAACCTCGAAGCCGCTCAGACCATCGCGCGCCAGCTGCGCCTGCGCAACCTCGGCGGCATCATCATCATCGACTTCATCGACATGGAGAACGTCGAGCACCGCAACCAGGTACTCGACGAACTCAAGAAAGCGCTGGTGCGCGACCACACCAAGATGAGCGTCAACGGCTTCACCGGCCTCGGCCTGGTCGAGATGACGCGCAAGCGCACGCGCGAGTCGCTGACCCACCTGCTGTGCGAACCCTGCCCCACCTGCGAGGGCCGCGGCGAGGTCAAGACCGCACGCACCATGTGCTACGAGATCCTGCGCGAGCTGCTGCGCGAGGCGCGCCAGTTCAACGCCAAGGAATTCCGCCTGCTGGCCGCACCCAACGTGGTCGACCTGTTCCTCGACGAGGAGTCGCAGGCGCTGGCGATGCTGTCGGACTTCATCGGCAAGAAGATCTCGCTGCACCCCGAAGCGAGCTACACGCAGGAACAGTTCGACATCGTGCTGCTATGAGGCAAGCCGATCCCTTACTGGCCGTGCTGGCCTCGGCGCTCGGCCTGGCGGCCGCGCACGCCGACGGCGTGGCGCTCGATCCGCTCAAGTCCGTCGCCGCGCTGCTGCTCGCCGCGCCGGCCTTCATGGGTTTTCGCCGCACCGTGCAGCGCGTGGCCGGCGACATCGCCCACCCGGTCAGCGAGTGCATCTTCGCGCTGCTGCTGCCGGCGCTGTTCCTGCTCGTGCTCACCAGCGGGACCGATCATTTCGTGCGTGGCGCCTGGAGTTGGAGTGCTTTCGCCGCTGGCCTGCCGTTCGCCCTGCTGGCTGCGTGCCTGCCGCTGGTGCGCGGCTTCGAAACACGCACCGCAGACCTCACCGCCGCCCGTGCGACGCTGGCCGCTGTCATCACGCCGATGCACGCCAAGCTCTGGCTGTTCGGGCTCTCACTGCCCGCCTATCTGTGGCTGGTACTGCAGATCGGCCGGGACGCGCTGCCACAGGCCTGCGGCATGGCCCTGCTATCGCTGCTGCTGTCCTTGCGCGCCGTACGCGTGTTGCTGGAAGATTTCGAGGACACGGACGAGCTGGCCCGCGCCACCCGTTTCACGGCCCTCGCCGCAGCAAGCCACGGCGTGCTGCTGATTGCGGGCTTCCTGCTTGCAGACCGCCTTCCCCTGTTCTGAACGGACCACGCCATGATCGGACGCATCACCGGCACCCTGCTGGAAAAATCCCCCCCGCAGATCGTCGTGGACGTCGGCGGCCTCGGCTACGAGATCGACGTGCCGATGAGCACCTTCTACGGCCTGCCAGCCACCGGCCAGAAGGTGAGCCTGTTCACGCATTTCATCGTGCGCGAGGACGGCCACTTCCTGTTCGGCTTCGCCACTGCCGACGAGCGCGCGGCCTTCCGCCAGCTGCTGAAGGTCTCCGGCGTGGGCGCGCGCATGGCGCTCGCCGTGCTGTCGGGCATGTCGGTGAATGATCTGGCGCAGGCCGTGGCCATGCAGGAAGCCGGCCGTCTGGTGAAAATTCCCGGCATCGGCAAGAAAACGGCCGAGCGTCTGGTACTGGAGCTGCGCGACAAGCTCGGCAAGGCCCTGCCGACTCTGGCCGCCACCCTCGGCAGCCCAGCCGCCGCGCCGGGCGACGACCGCGCCGACATCCTCAACGCACTGCTGGCACTGGGTTACAACGAACGCGAGGCGCTGGCCGCCATGAAAGGGTTGGCCGAGGACGTCTCGGTGTCCGACGGCATCCGCGCGGCACTGAAGCTGCTGGCCAAGGCGTGAGCGCCCGAACCGGCTAAACTCGCGTCATGATCGAAACCGACAAACTCGGCTCCGCGCCGCGCCTCGTTTCCGCAGCTCCGTCCGACCGCCAGGAGGACGCCGTCGAGCGCGCGTTGCGGCCCAAGCGGCTGGCCGAGTACGTCGGTCAGCAGAAGATCCGCGAACAGCTCGAAATCTTCATCGCTGCCGCGCGCAAGCGCTCGGAGGCGCTGGACCACGTGCTGCTGTTCGGCCCGCCCGGGCTGGGCAAGACCACGCTGGCCCACATCGTCGCCGCCGAAATGGGCGTGAACCTGCGCCAGACCTCCGGCCCGGTGCTGGAGCGCGCCGGCGACCTGGCCGCGCTGCTGACCAACCTCGAACCGCATGACGTGCTGTTCATCGACGAGATCCACCGCCTGTCGCCGGTGGTCGAGGAAATCCTCTACCCCGCGCTGGAGGACTACCAGATCGACATCATGATCGGCGAAGGCCCGGCCGCACGCTCGGTCAAGCTCGACCTGCCGCCGTTCACGCTGGTCGGCGCCACCACCCGCGCCGGCATGCTCACCAACCCGCTGCGCGACCGCTTCGGCATCGTGTCGCGGCTGGAGTTCTACACGCCGGACGAGCTGGGCTACATCGTCAGCCGCTCGGCCAAACTGCTCAATGTCGAGGTGGATGACGCCGGCGCCTTCGAGATCGCGCGCCGCTCCCGTGGCACGCCGCGCATCGCCAACCGCCTGCTGCGCCGCGTGCGCGACTATGCCGAGGTCAAGGCCGGCGGCCGCATCACGGCCGAGGTAGCCGACGCCGCACTGCAGATGCTGGAAGTCGACCAGCTCGGGCTGGACATGATGGACCGCAAGCTGCTCGGCGCCATGCTGCAGAAGTTCGACGGTGGCCCGGTCGGGCTGGACAACCTGGCGGCAGCCATCGGCGAGGCCGGCGACACCATCGAGGACGTGCTCGAGCCCTACCTCATCCAGCAGGGCTATCTGCAGCGCACGCCGCGCGGGCGCGTGGCCACCGCGGCCATCTGGCGCCACTTCGGGCTGGCCCGGCCGGGGCGCGACGAAGACCTCTTCGACGGCAACTGAGATGCGCTTCTTCCTCGCCTTCGCGATTGTTGCGTGCATCGCGGGCGGGGCCTGGCTGTGGCAGGGTCAGGACTTCTACTGGCCGGCGCGTGGCGACCCTTCGCTGGCGCTGTATCTCACCGGCAACACCGCTCGCCTGCTCGGCGCGGGCCTGTTCGCCTGCGGCGCGCTGGGCGTGATGGCGGTGCTGAAGGCGCGGCGCGGCGGTGTCGCCAGCCGCCACTGGCAATATGCCTATTTCGCGCTCGCGATGCTGGCCGTCGGCCTCATTGCCGGCGCGATGTGGCAGGGCGAGATCGTGCCGAATCCGGAGTCGAGTGCGGTACGCGGCGCGGCTCAGTGACCAGCTGATTCACCGCTGCAGCCGCAGCTTCCACAACGGCCGCAACCCTGCGGCGCGGATGCTTGTGGCGTGACCGGCACAGCCGGCTGCACTTCGGGCGCAAGGGGCAGTTCAGTCGGCACCGGCACTACGGGAATCGACAGGCGCGGGGGTTCGCTCATGGCTCATCAACACAGGTGACACGGCACGTCGCCGCAACGCCCATGGTGCGCGCTGCGCGCTGACCGGATCTTGAGCCAGCGCAAGGATTGTTCAGTCGATCTGGACTGCCAGCCCCTTGAGGTATTCGCCTTCGGGCACGGCCAGACCGACCGGATGATCCGGCCCCGCCGACAGACGATGCAGGATGCGCGCATCGACGCCCGCATCCACCGCTGCACCGGCCACGATCTTCTGGAACAGTTCGTGGCCGATGCCGCCCGAGCACGAGTAGGTCATCAGGATGCCTCCCGGCGCGAGCAGACGGAAACCGAACAGGTTGATGTCCTTGTAGGCGCGCGCGGCGCGATCGGCATGCGCGGCGGAGGGTGCGAACTTGGGCGGATCGAGCACGATCAGGTCAAAGCGCTCCCCCGCGGCCTTGAGTTCGCGCAGCGCCTCGAACACGTCGGCCTGACGCCAGTCGGCGCGTGCGGCATCGAGCTGCGGATTCATCGCGAGATTGGCGCGACCGGCTTCCAGCGCCGGGCCGGAGGAGTCGATCGACAGCACCGAAGCTGCCCCGCCCGCCAACGCCTGCAGCGAGAAGCCGCCGGTGTAGCAGAAGCAGTTCAGCACCCGCCGCCCGGCGGCGAGCCGGCCGGTGAGCAGGCGGTTGTCGCGCTGGTCGAGATAGAAACCGGTCTTGTGGCCACCGACCACGTCCACCCCCAGACGCACGCCGTTTTCGACGATGGAGAGCGAATCCGGCAACGCGCCATGCACACAGCCGGTGACAGGCCCGAGACCTTCGAGACCGCGCACGTCCGAGTCGGAACGCTCATATACGGCCGTGCATCCGGTGGCCTGCACCAGCCCCGCGACGATGGCTTCACGCCATTTGTCGGCGCCGGCGCTGGTGAGTTGCAGCACCACGACTTCGCCGTAGCGGTCCGCAATCACGCCGGGCAGGCCGTCGGACTCGCCGTGGATCAGGCGCAGCCCTTCCTCGCCCGACAGCAGCGGATGGGCCTTGCGGCGCGCCACACAGGCCGCGACCGCGCGCTTGAAGAAGGCATGGTCGATGACGGCGTCCGCATCGAAGCTCCACATGCGCGCCCGGATCTGCGATTCCGGCGACCACGCGGCGCGACCGAAGCACTTGCCCTCGGCACTGATGACCTCGACGGTGTCGCCGGGCCGCGCACGCCCTTCCAGCCGCGCCACCGATCCGGCGAAGATCCAGGGATGACGCCGCATCAGCGAGCGTTCCTTGCCGGGCTGGAGGATCAGACGGGCCATGGGAGAGTCCTGCGATGAATGAGGGCGGGAGTCTACCGCAGGTCGTGATGTGTGCAGCAAATTGGGCACTTGACCGCGGTACGGCCGCCGCGACCGCAGCGCCCTCCGTAACTCAACGTCGGCCTACGGCCCCTTGCGTTTCGCGCGCGGATGCGCCGAGTCGTAGACCTTGGCCAGATGCTGGAAGTCGAGGTGGGTATACACCTGCGTGCTGCGGATGCTGGCGTGGCCAAGCAGTTCCTGTACGGCGCGCAGGTCGCCACTGGACTGCAGCACATGACTGGCGAAACTGTGCCGCAGCATGTGCGGATGCACATGCACCCCCAGTCCCTGACGCTGCGCCCAACGCGCCAGCCGCGTACGCACGGCGCTGGGGCTCAGGCGCGTGCCGCTGCGGGTGAGGAACAGCGCCGGCTCGTCGTCCCGCAGCCAGTTCGGACGCTCTGCCAGCCATGCGCGCAGGGCGTCGAGTGCCACCGAGCCGACCGGCACCTTGCGCGCCTTGCCGCGCTTGCCCAGCACCGTGACCATGGCATCGGCGACGTCGATACCGGCATCGACATCCAGCGCAGTCAGTTCGGACAGACGCAGACCTGACGAATAGAACAGCTCGAACATGGCCCGGTCACGCACCTCCAGGCCGTCACCGGGCGCGGCGTCGAGCAGCGCGGCGGTCTGGTCGGGCGAGAGCGCCTTGGGCAGTCGCATCGGTGCCTTGGGCGGCCGCACGCTCTCCACCGGATTCGCGAGCAGACCGCGATGACGCGTCAGCCAGCGGTAGAAGCCGCGCCAGGAGGACAGGGCACGACCGATGGAGCGACTGCCGAGCCCGGCCGCATGCAGTCGCCCCGCCATGCGGCGGATGTCATGTACCGAGAGTTCGGACAGCGTGCGGGGAGCGGCCAGTTGCACCAGCCGGGTCAGATCGTTGCGGTAGGCCTGCAGCGTCAGTGGCGCGGCACGACGTTGCGCAGCCAGCCAGCCCAGCCAGGCTTCGACGTCTTCCGGCAGGGCAGAGACGTCAGGGGTGTCCATGTCAGCCGAGCAGGCGGCGTAGCGCGACAGCCAGCGTTTCGCCGAGGCGTGACAGGAAGAGCGTCCCCATATCCGGGTAGAAGCGCTCCGGCTCTTCGCTGGCGAGCGCCAGCATGCCCAGCACCTGACCGTCACAACGCAGCGGAATGAGCGCGACCGAGCGGATGTGGGCGGAAGCCTCGCCGAACCACGCCAGCGCTTCCAGATTCGCCGGCGCGCCGCAGTAGGGATGACGCATCTCGGCAGCCTGGAAACGCAGCTCCTCGCTGACGGCCTCGAACACCTCGCCGTCGGCCGGCGCAGCGGCATCCCACACGCGCACCGCGGCGTGTGGCACGCGGAAATCCTCATGCAGACTGTGCAGCAGCGCCTGATGCAGAACGGGGAAGGCTTCGGCCGCAATCAAGGCCAGCACCAGACGGTGCAACTTGGTGCCGATCTCGTCGTTCTCCTCACCGAAGCGGATGAGTTCGGCGAGCTTGGATTCGAGCAGACGGATCTTGTCGCGCAGCGCGTGCAATTGCCGCTCGGCCAGCGTGATGGCCTGGCCGCCGTGCGGATGCGGCACGGTGACCTCGACAAAGATATCGCCGTGCTCGACGAGGAAATCGGGGTGTTCGCGCAGATAACGCGCGACCTGTTCAGCGTCCATCGAGCGACTCCTGTTGGCCGCGACGCTCAGGCGTCGGGCAGCGTGATTTCACCTTCGAAAACGGTTACGGCCGGGCCGGTCATGAGCACCGGCGTGCCGCGCCCGGCCCAGGCGATGGACAACTCTCCGCCACGCGTCTCGACCTGCACCGGCGATTGCAACACGCCACGCAGAATGCCGGCGACGACGGCCGCGCAGGCACCGGTACCGCAGGCCAGCGTCTCACCCGCGCCCCGCTCGAACACCCGCAAGCGCACGCGCCGGGCATCGACAAGCTGCATGAAACCGGCGTTCACCCGCGCCGGAAAACGCGCATGGTGCTCGATCAACGGGCCGCTTGCCGCCACCGGCGCGCTGTCGACGTCCGCCACGATCTGCACGGCGTGCGGATTGCCCATAGACACGGCGGTGATGTCGATGCGCGAACCATCCGCGAGTTCGAGCGTTTGCACCACGTCATCGGAGTCGGAGACAAAGGGTACGCGCGCGGACTCGAGCACGGGCACGCCCATGTCGACCGTGATCAGGCCATCATCCTCGAGGCGCGGCTCGATCACCCCGCAACGCGTTTCGACGCGAATGCTGCGCTTGGCGGTCAGACCCTTGTCATGCACGAAGCGCACGAAACAGCGCGCACCATTGCCGCACTGCTCGACCTCACCACCGTCGGCGTTGAAGATGCGATAACGGAAATCGACATCCGGGCGCGTGGCCGGCTCGACCACCAGCAACTGGTCGCACCCCACGCCGAAATGGCGATCGGCGATGGCGCGTACGCGTGCGGGCGGCAGGTCGACCGGCGCACGCGTCGCGTCGATCACGACGAAGTCGTTACCGAGTCCGTGCATTTTGGTGAAGCGCAGCTGCATCTGGAATCCGTGGAATCAGGCTGGGACGTTGGCGGGATTCTCGCCCACGGTACACTCACCGTCCAGCCAGGACGGTGAATCATGAAACGGCGGAAAGGTGTGAATCAGCCGCCGCGCCCGGCGGCGAGGGCCACAAGCCGGTCGGAGCCGACCGTTTCCAGCCAGGTGCGCACACGCTTGGCGTCCGCGGTACGCGTCCAGGTGCCCTGCGAATTGAGCAGCACCATGATGACCGGCTCGCCACGCACCCAGGTCTGCATCACCAGACAGCGCCCTGCCTCGCGGATGAAACCCGTCTTGGACAGACCGACCTGCCAGCCCGGGTCACTCACCAGGGAGTTGGAATTGCCGAAGCGCTCCATGCGTCCGCCCAGCCGCACGTAGCGCTCGGAAGAGGTGGAGAACTCGCGGATCAAGGGATAGGAAGCCGAGGCACTGACCAGACGCACGAGGTCGCGCGGGCTGGAGAGATTGCGCGGGTCGAGACCGCTGCTGTCGGTAAAGCGGGTGTCCTTCAGACCGAGCATGCGCGCCTTGACGTTCATGGCCTCGACAAAAGCCTTGCGCCCGCCCGGATAGTTGCGCGCCAGTGCAGACGCGGCACGGTTCTCGGACGACATCAGCATCAGATGCATCAGCTCTTCGCGTTGCAGCCGGGTGCCGACACGCAGGCGTGAGCCGGTGTTCTTGAGACGGTCGATATCGTCGGAGGTGATGGTGAGGGGCTCGGACAGCCGCTGGCGCGCATCAAGCACCACCATGGCGGTCATCAGCTTGGTGATGGAAGCAATCGGAACGGCCTTGGTGCTGTTCTGCTCGAACAGGACGTCGCCGGTACGCTCGCTGACGATCATGAATGAGGCCGAGCGCAACTGCGGCCACTCGCTCTGATCCTTGGGCGGTGCGGCGACAGCCGCCGACGCGAATGCCGCGATGGAGACGAGTACCCCGAGAAGACGCTTCATGCTGCCCAGCCCATGCTGCAAATACCCCACCAACAGATGGGCCTATTTTTGTAAGCAAACCAGGCAGATGGCAAGCAATATTTAAGCGTGTTGCCAAAAAAGCACGCAAAGTCCGTGATTCATTGGCGGATTCTGCCCCGGAAGAATGATCGAAGCCGCCCGAAAGCGGCTTCGACACGATCAGCCTAACGCATGTCTTGCGCGAGGTGAACCCGCAGACGCAATGCGGACTTTGCGACCTCGCTCACTCGCCCTGCTTGGCAGCCTCCACAGACGCCAGCGCGGTCATGTTGACGATGCGCCGCACGGTCGATTCGGGCGTCAGGATGTGCACCGGCTTGGATGCTCCGAGCAGGATCGGGCCGACGGTAACGCCCTGCCCCGCAGCATTCTTCAACAGCCCGTAGGCAATGTTGGCGGCGTCGAGACTGGGGAAGATCAGCAGGTTGGCCTCGTCGCGCATGCGCGCGTTCGGGAACACATCCAGTCGGGCGCGCATGTCGAGCGCCAGATCGCCGCCCATCTCACCCTCCACCGCAAGCGACGGATGATCGCGGTGCAGCATCTCGAGCGCTGCACGCATCTTCATGGCCGAGTCGGAATCGGCGCTGCCGAAGGACGAATGCGAGAGCAAGGCGACCTTGGGCTCGATACCGAAGCGACGCACTTCGGCAGCCGCCAGCAGCGTCATCTCGACGATCTGCTCGGCGCTGGGGTTCTCATTGACGTAGGTATCGGCAAGGAACAGCGTGCGGCCGGTAAGTGCCAGCACATTCAGGGCGTAGTAGTGATTGACGCCCGGCTTGCGCCCCAGCACGGTCTCGATGAAGCCCAGATGTACCGGGAACATGCCGTAGGTTCCGCAGATCAGGCCGTCGCCATAGCCGTGCTTAAGCATCAGGGAGCCGATCAGCGTGGTGCGACGACGCACCTCCTTCTTCGCGTACTCCACCGACACGCCGCGACGCTCCATCAGGCGGTGGTAATCCATCCACAGCTCCTTGAAGCGCGGATCGTCATCCTGGTTCACCAGTTCGAAGTCGGTTTCCGGCCGCATGCGCAAGCCGTAACGTTCGATGCGCTGCATGATCACCGCCGGACGGCCGACCAGGATCGGCCAGGCCAAGCCTTCGTCGATCACCGTCTGCGCCGCGCGCAGCACGCGCTCGGATTCACCCTCGGCAAAAATGATGCGGCTGGGCGCGTTACGTGCCTCGGTGAACACCGGCTTCATGAGCAGGCCGGAATGCCACACCACGTTGTTGAGCTGACCGCGGTAGGCGTTCCAGTCGGTGATCGGGCGCGTTGCCACCCCCGAATCCATCGCCGCCTGCGCCACCGCCGGAGCAATCTTCACCAGTAGGCGCGGATCGAAGGGCTTGGGGATGATGTATTCGGGACCGAAACCGCCCCCCTGCTCGGAATAGGCCGAGGCTACGATGTCGCTCTGTTCTGCACGCGCCAGTTCGGCCAGCGCGTGCACCGCGGCGAGCTTCATCTCGTCGGTGATGGCGGTGGCACCGACATCCAGCGCACCACGGAAGATGAAGGGGAAGCACAGCACGTTGTTGACCTGGTTCGGAATGTCCGAGCGCCCGGTCGCCATGATGGCGTCGTCACGCACGGACTTGACCTCGGCCGGCGTGATTTCCGGCTCGGGGTTGGCCAGCGCCAGAATCAGCGGCTTGGCCGCCATGCGCGCCACCATCTCCGGCTTCAGCACGCCGCCCGCCGACAGGCCCATGAACACGTCGCAGCCTTCGATGACATCCGCCAGCCGGCGCGCATCGGTCTTCTGCGCGTAGCGCTGCTTGAGCGGGTCCATCAGCGTGGTGCGGCCTTCATAGACCACCCCTTCGATGTCCGTCACCCAGATGTTCTTGCGCTGCACGCCGAGCTTCTCGAGCAGCGAGAGGCAGGCCAGTGCCGCCGCACCGGCACCCGAGGTAACCACTTTGACGTCTGCGAACGCCTTGCCGACCAGATGCAGGCCGTTGGTGATGGCTGCCGCCACGACGATGGCCGTGCCATGCTGGTCATCGTGGAACACGGGGATCTTCATGCGCGCCCGCAGTTGCTCCTCGATGTAGAAACACTCCGGCGCCTTGATGTCTTCGAGGTTGATGCCACCGAAGGTCGGTTCCAGCGCCGCCACGACCTCGATGAAGCGATCCGGATCGAGCGCATCCACCTCAAGGTCGAAGACGTCGATGCCGGCAAACTTCTTGAACAGGACGGCCTTGCCCTCCATCACTGGCTTGGAGGCCAGCGGGCCGATGTTGCCCAGCCCGAGCACCGCCGTACCGTTGGTGATCACCGCCAGCAGGTTGGCACGTCCGGTGAGCGTCGCAGCCTCCTGCGGATGCTCGGCAATCTCCAGACACGCAGCCGCCACACCCGGCGAGTAGGCCAACGAGAGGTCACGCTGGTTCGACAGCACCTTGGTGGGGGTCACCGCGATCTTCCCGGGTTGGGGATGACGGTGATATTCGAGCGCGGCCTCGCGCAACTGCTTGTCCATGCAACCTCCGTGCGAGCGGAACCGGAACACCCGCCCCGGCCATCAAAAGATCATGCCACACGACGAGCGCCCTCAGCGACCCGCCAAGGGCGCTCGTCGTGTGGCGCCATGGCACAATCATAGGCACGCCACAGGCGTCACTTCAGTCGTATTTTCCACAGCCAACCGGAAGCCTCGCGCAGCCAGCCCATGCCACACCTTGCACGCCGCATGGCCGACATCGCCCCTTTCCATGTCATGGAGCTGCTCGCCCGCGCCCGGCAACTGGAGGCACAAGGCCGCGACATCATCCACATGGAAGTGGGCGAGCCGGACTTCGCAACGCCGCAACCGGTGATCGACGCCGCGCAGCGCTTCATCGCCGGCGGTCAGGTGCACTACACCCCGGCCGCCGGCCTGCCGGCCCTGCGTGAGGCCATCGCGCGCCACTACCATGATCGTTTCGGCGTCGACGTAGCGCCCGAACGGATCATCGTCACACCCGGCGCCTCCGGCGCACTCACGCTGATCCTCGCCGCATCCACCAACCCCGGCGACGGCTGGCTGCTGCCCGACCCCGGCTACCCCTGCAATCGTCATCTCGTGCGCAGCTTCGAGGGCGCCCCGCAGGCGCTGCCGGTCGACGCCGCAAGCCGATTCCAGCCCACACCCGAGCACCTCGCACGTCACTGGCAGCCCGACACGCTGGGCCTCATCGTCGCCACGCCCTCCAATCCGACCGGCACCCTGCTCGATGCTGCGGAACTCGATGCGCTGCACCGCTACGTGCGCCAACGTGGTGGACTGATGGTCGTCGACGAGATCTATCAGGGACTGAGCTACGGCATCGAAGCGCAGACCGTGCTGGCAAACCCGGCCTGCAACACAGCCGACGACCTGTTCGTGGTCAACAGCTTCTCGAAGTACTTCGGCATGACCGGCTGGCGTCTGGGCTGGGTCGTCGCACCGCAAGCCTGGGCACGCGAGATCGAGAAGCTCGCCCAGCACTTCTTCATCGCCGCCCCCACGCCTGCCCAGCACGCCGCACTCGCGGCCTTCTCAACGGAGACGCGCGACGTTCTCGAAGCGCGGCGAGCAAGCTTTGCCCAGCGTCGCGCAACACTGCTGCCCGCCTTGCGCGAACTGGGCTTTCGGGTCGATGCAGAACCACACGGGGCCTTCTACATCTACGCCGACATCAGCGCGGTCGCGCAAGACAGCACACTTTTCGCCCACCGCCTCCTGGAAGAAGCCGGCGTAGCCGCCACGCCGGGCATCGACTTCGGCGAGCACCATGCAGCACACCACCTTCGTCTCGCCTACACCACCCGCAGCGAACGCCTGATGGAAGCAGCAGAGCGGATGCAGCACTTCATCCGGAAAAGCCTGAAATGAAAAACGGCCCGAACGGGCCGTTTTTTTCTGAGTGCTGGATCCGGTCAGGCGCCGGACGACTTGCGCAGCACGTCCTGCAACTGACGCTTCACCGACATTACACGCTTGGTGTAGCGCATTTCGGGATCGTGGCGCGCACCGTTGTAGTACTGCAGCGCGGCCTCCAGCGTGCCGTAGCGCTGCAGGCCCTCGACCAGCACCAAGGTGCCGACCTGCACGTTGAAGCGCGGATCGAACAACACCGTGTGATCGTTCTCGGCACCGATCTTGTCCATGTGCCAGCGGGGAATGACCTGCATCAGACCCAGCGCACCGGCATGGCTCTTGGCCTCGGGGTTGAAGCTCGACTCGACCGCCATCATCGCAACGATCAGCAGTGGATCCAGAGCGGCCTCACGGGCACTCTGCTCGGCCTCGACAAAGGCCGGCTCCAGCGCCTCGGTGGACACACGATAGCGGCGTGCAACCCAATCGCGCACACGCTGCATCTCGGCCGACAACTGCATTTCTTCAGCCGCAGCGGCCGCCTCGGCCTCAGCCAGCGCAAGCGCCTCGGCTTCAGCCGCCTGGCTGCGCAGATGATGGCCGCCGAGCAGCAGCACGGCAGCAAAGGCCGAGAGCACCAGCACTGCATGCGTTGCCTGCGAAAGATGCCGCAGGGATTTCCTTGCCAGCGCCGAAGCGCGAGTTGCGTGTTTCATGGTTCCTCCTTCCCGCAATCAACTACCCCGGCCACCCCGACTGCCGGGGCCGTTGTGCGCCATAAAGGCACGCACAGGCGTCGATTACAGAGGTTGTCTAACCCGTCGCCGCAACCAGACGACGAGTCCCGCGGTGCGAGCGGCCAACTGACTGCACCGAAGAACACCGGCGCCGCACCTGTATAAAAACACGCGCAACAAAGTATTGCGCGCACAAAATTTCACGGATTGTCCTGATTTGACTGAACTTTGTCAATCCAGCCTCACCCTAGGCAGACCCGCCGCACGCAACACCCCCCAATCAAAGTAGGGCCCCGGATCCGTTTTTCGCCCTGGCGCAATGTCAGAGTGACCGACGATGTCGCGAATCGGGTAGCGATCGCACAAGACCTTGAGCAACTCCACCAGCCGGTCGTACTGCACAGGCTCGAACGGCAGGGTGTCACATCCCTCAAGTTCGATTCCGACAGAGAAATCGTTACAACGTTCCCGCCCCCGCCAGCACGACACCCCCGCATGCCAGGCACGATCCTCCGTCGACACAAACTGGATCAGCTCACCGTCACGCCGGATGAAGAAGTGCGCCGACACGCGTAAACCTGCGATATGCACGTAATAGGGGTGCTCGTCAGAAGCGAGACAGTTGGTGAAGAGCTGCCTCACACCGTCTCCATCAAATTGGCTAGGAGGCAGGCTGATGTTGTGAATCACGATCGTATCCACCACTGCATATGACGGACGAGCGTCGAAATTGGGCGACGGCTCAACAACAACTCCCGAAACCAGCCAACCCTTTTTGGTCAGAACAAACATTAATTTGCGCACCAGATGAACCTAACCGCAAACCCGACAGGCGACAAACGCTCAAAGCCCGCACTGCAGCATTCTCGCAATCGCTCAGTACCTTACAACACCCAAGATCCCTTCCAATGCCGGAAAACAAAGCGCGCAATCACGCTCAGCAACCAGCTCGTCAACTTGCCGGCAATAGGCGATCGCGTGCAATCCGAAAATTCTATCCCGAGCAACAATGACCATCTCGAACCCCGCATCCTTCAGGTGCTTGGCAAGCGTATCCGCTGTAAACGCAGTCTTGTGAGACATAAACAGGTTTCCACCCTGAATCGCCGCACGGTGCCCGTACATGATATCAATCGCAGAAATCGGCCCCGCAGGAGAAACATACAAAACATCCATCAACCGCCCCTCCCCCACAACCTGCGCTACCGACTGAATATCGGGACACCTCACAACCGCGAGCCCATCGTCATGCAGCACCCGGCGAAATTCCTGCAAGGCCTGCCCAACCTCATGGGGGTACACATGCTCAATATTGTGAGACGAGAACACCGCATCTACGGATCCGTTCGCAATAATCCCCATATCAAGGATTGTCCCGACTACATCAGGAGCAACAGTCATATCAATATCCAACCGAACCTCCTCCCACTCGCCCGAGTGAAAGAAAGACGGCATGCTCTCAAGTGTTGCTGGCCCGCAGCCAACATGTAATACTTGCCTGACGGTAGCACCCATAGCTAGCAACTCCACAAATCGACGCGCTTCAGCGACACCTACCCTTCACCACCAGTCTTAACAGAGCGTGACAAGTGCACCAGCAAACCTTCCGTCGCAACCCTGACAAACTCCTCAGGATAACCAATTTCATCGAGTTTCCAGCGAAACGTATTTGCGAATGCCGCTCGCTGAAAACCGTTCATATTCTGCTCTGACTGGAACGTCGACGCTTTCTCATACGAGCGCTCCAGAATTGTGGTTACCCTGTTTGCAGAAATGATGCTAGCCGACTTGAGAATCAATTTTGGCGGCAAGTCACGAGTCAGATCTACAGCGAGGCCTTCTGCATACGCATTCGCATCACTCCTCGAAAAGAAAGAAAAAATACGCATCCCGTCTCCCAATGTGACTTCAGAACGTTAAGTTTCCGAACAAACCCCGCCATACAACTCATTAATAACAACTTGGGCGTATTCAACCTCGGGGAGCAGTACTGACGCACCCGCCACCACTTCCGCCTCAAGCATAGGGCTAAGACCGAACTTCTCATTAAACCGGCGCGCACACTCAACCCATACACTCCCGGCTTCGGCGGCCTCCCCGCGCTTCATCAATCCGATCCTGGGCGCAACACCAATTCTGTAGCCGTGCTCATGCGCCCTCCATACCCAGTCAAGCCGGCTTAAGTATTGAGAGCCTTGCAGCCCGGAATCAAACGAAATGGATTCAAAGACCTCCTTCCTTGCCGCAATGAATACCCCGTCAAGAACTACAACCCCCCCTCGAAACCGAGAGCCAGAAGGTCCATACACGCTCAACTCATAACACCCTGGACAATCATTTGACGGAACAACCATAGCACCATAGACGTGGTCAAACCCCGCGTCAAACCACTTCAATCCCTGCAATCTTGCCGACCCTGCTACACCTACGACGTCATAGTTTTGAATAGCTTCCATCAGCTCTTGGGCGGCCCCTTGATTCAGCAACGACGCGTCCTTCTTCATCAATACGACAACCCCTTCATTTACCGCGCGAATTGCCTCTTCGAACTGACCAATCCAGCTGTCACCTTCGATGAACACGAGTTCGTAAATGCCACCCGCCATCACCATGCCGATGTTCGTGGCAATGTCGGCCCTACGATCTCCACCCTCACAGTGAACGATGAACGTAATCCGTTCGACTGCCAGGTCACCCCCCCCAGGGACGGACAACCCGCCAGACCAAGCTCTTGCGGCGGCCTCATACAGCTCCATGTGAGCCAACGCAGCAGCATCCGGGCCGAGAGCACTGCACGATTCAGCCCAACCAAGAACGCTATCGTAGTTACTCAGCTTCAACTCAACCCGCATCGCATTCACACACAACCCATAGGCCCGCGTATCGCCACGTGAATCAGTATAGGCTTGACTCAAACAAGCCAACGCACCTTCTAAGTCGCCATTCAATTCCATCAAACTACTGCGCAGAATGCGCTCTCCTACTGACGCCGGGTAGGCACTTTTACAGTAGTCAAGAATACGCTCAACTGCGCTGAAGTTCTTCGTGCGCAGCACATAACTAGCACGCCTGAGAATTTCGTCTTCCGGCAGAACAGGCAAATCGATTCGACTATCTACGACATCCGATCCGGGCGAACACTCCATCAACGCGTCAACACACTTCTTTTCGAACTGCCCTGCAAACAGCTTCCCATTCGACAGCGACGAGGAAAGCATCATCCCGCGCAAATTGCGACGAAGCCAACCCAGACGGTCAGAGTCCATAGCAAGACGCAAAGCGGCCGAAACATACTCGTCATCGTTGCTGGCAATTAGCTCTTCCAAGTCAAGAGCGTGCAGCATGGACGCTCCCATCCTTGAGATCAGAGCATCCCCAGATAGCGTTACAACGGGAACTCCCATCCATAGCGCAAAGCATGATGTGGTCCCACCATTGAACGGCATGGTATCGAGTATGACATCAACCTCTGCATAGGCGTCATACAATCTCTCTGGCGGATCCGGGTTCACGAGTTCGACCCGACTCAAATCGATTCCGCTCGACTCAATCCATGACCTTATGCTTGTTTTTGAACCCTCATCCTGAAAACTGATTGCCTTAAGAACAATCCTACTACTCGGCAACTGCTCAAGGATTCTTGCCCAGCACACGAGCACTCTGCGTGAGATCTTGGCTATATTCCCGTAGCAACCGAACGTAATATAGCCGTTTCTTGTAGACGGTGGCTCCGATGGGTCGGGCGTATCCTCCAGCGGATTGAAGCACCAAAATGTATCGGGCAGCCTTAATAGCTTTTCAGCATAGAGATGCTCGGTGCCGAGAGGCGCCGCCTGCAGATCAACAACTTTGTAATCTATATTTTCCAATCCTGTCGTGGGCGGGTAACCGAGCGCCGTCATTTGCACCCTTGCCATCCTGTTCTTTAGCAGATGAATACGAGTAATCGAGGTATGCCCAGCCAGCTCCACAAGAACGTCTAGCCTGTCCTGACGAATAATGCGAACCACCTCTGAATCAGGAAGGTTTGCAATTTCCCGAAACACATCGCAGCGATCTCGAATTGCGATTGTTTGCTCGTCCTCCCAAGCCATGTCGTAATAGGCATAGATTTCGCACTTTGTCCGATCATGCCCCTCCAACAGCGGCCGAAAGAAGAATCGGACAGAATGCTTGCGCAGATCGCTTGACAGATACCCAATACGAATCTTTCTGTGACCGAGATCAAGGTTTGATTTCAGATAAGCGTCAAACTCGGCATCACGAACCTCTTCAGCCGCGAGAGTCCGCCCCCAGAAAATATGCTCTGCGGCGGCAGCCGACACATCGTGCTCGGAAGAGAATCCATAATTAAACAGGTAGCTGTGTGCAAACTCCTGCTTATCAAAGCTCTTTAGCCACGCGCTCAACTGAACATCACTTGCCTCACGAGAACGTCCGTGCAACATCCTTATCGCCCCCAAAACCCCGTCAATATGAGGATCTCCTGGTGCAATATGCTGCGCGCGCAACAAATACTCCTCGGCCTCCTCACTGCGATAATTATCATTCAAATGAATCGCAAAATTCACCAATGCTGGCGCGAAGGTGTCATCGATAAGAACGGCCCGACGAAAATATTCAGCTGCCCGTTCGTCCTGCCTCATCCGACTGAAGCAGACTGCAATTTCGTTCAAGACCAAGACACTGTGCGGGTCATACCCCAACACAAGTTGGTATTCCCTAATAGCCTCGTCTAGCCGCCCTGCGCCCTGCGCCAAACGCCCTCGTTCAAAATGAATTTCTATCTGACTTTGGTCTCGACAGACACCAGACCTCCCGCCCCTCCAACGAAACATCGACTTCAATAAACTCAACAACATATCTTTCAATCCGCTTGGCAAGAAGGTTAGCTTCTATAAAAACAGCCGATATTCACTACGGAAAACTGTAATCACAAAAAAAACCCCTCTTGCGAGGGGTTTTTATGCGCCTCACGGCACTTGGAACATTATCGCAGCCGTCAAGAACGACAAGAACCCGGCATGTAACGAGCAGGCGTGCCGGTACACTCCCAAGTCGCCGTGCCAGCCGTGCTGTTCCATGTCGGCGTCAGCGTAACAGTCACGGCCGCACCGACCGAAGTCGTTGCCGTACTACCAGTCACGGTAATCACGCCAGTGCTCGCAGTCGTGGCGCCGGTCACTTTACCAACGGCGGAAATGGAGCAGGTCGATGCCGCGGCATGAGGAAGCGTGCCATAGGACTGACCGATTTCGCTGACACACGTACGAGCCCCGCTCGCCGCCAACACCAGCTCGGACACTTTAGCCCGTACCGTGTAATCTTGATAGGCTGGCAGCGCAACGGCAGCCAAGATACCGATGATCGCAACAACGATCATCAGCTCGATGAGGGTAAAGCCCTTTTGGGCACTGCGCTTGATGCTCTTCATGTTCATGTTTCTTACTCCCTTGATTGCAAATCGCGGACGACCCGGCTGAAAGCTCAGATGCAAAACCCGTACCAAAATCTACAAAGAGCTCTAGCCACACTGGATAATTGCTCGAAACTCACAGAAAAACAAGGCATTCCAGACAAACCCCAAGAAGATGTCTTGCCGCCACAACAGGTCAACGTCATTCAGATTGTCACATAGTGACAACGACACACTGCCGAATGTCCCAACCCGACAAGGTCGTAGCATCTACAAGACGTGGCCCCGGACCCACCTCGGGGGAAAGGGAGACACCAACAACATCCCACCGGGACCGCTCATGCGCGCTTCGCTGCCCGTATCCAGCATCCGCGAGTTCACACCGGATTCGTCATCAGCCGCGCCGAGCGAGGGGACCGGTTTCAAGCAGCCATCATCACCGCCGTCACGCACAAGGCCGAGAGCATCCGCGTGGCCGAGGCTGCCAAGGTCATCGAGAACACGCAGTGCGATCTGAACATCGCGCTGATCAACGAACTGGCGATCATCTTCAACCGCATGGGCATCGACATCCAGGCGGTGCTGGAGGCGGCCGGCACGAAGTGGAACTTCCTGCCCTTACGGCCGGGGCTGGTGGGCGGGCACTGCATCGGCGTCGATACGTATTACCTCACGCACAAGGCGCAGGCGCTGGGTTACCACCCGGAGATCATTCTCGCCGGGCGGCGCCTGAACGACGGCATGGGCGCGTGGGTGGCGTCTCAATTGGTGAAGGCCATGATCCGCCGTCGCATCGAGGTGGACGGCGCGCGGGTGCTGGCGATGGGGCTGACCTTCAAGGAAACTGTCCTGACCTGCGCAACACGCGGGCGGTGGATATCGTGCGTGAACTGGGCGATTACGGCATCCGGGCGAACGTGCATGATCCGCTGGCCGACCCGCAGGAGGCGCTGCATAAGTACGGGCTGCCAATGGTTACGCAGCCGGTGGCCGGCGCCTACGACGGCATCGTGCTGGCCGTCGCCCATCGGCAGTTCCGCGAACTCGGGGCCACGCGCCTGCGTGCGCTGGGCAAGGCCCAGCATGTGCTGTACGACCTCAAGTACATCCTGCAGCGGGACGAATCCGACCTGCGGCTGTGACGTCCTATTCCATGCCCCACTTCTGCAGCCGGTAGCGCAACTGTCGCAGGGTCATGCCGAGGCGACGGGCCGCCTCGCTGCGGTTCCAGCGGGTTTCGTCGAGCGTGCGCAGGATGCAGGCGCGCTCCTCGGCCTCGTCTCCGGAAACCGGTTCGGCAGCCGGGCGGGCGCAGGCCGCTGCCGTCGGGGCGGGATCCGAAGCGATGTCCGCAGCCGTGATCTCGTCGCCCTCACAGAGCGCGCAGGCCCGCTCCAGCAGGTTCTCCAGCTCACGCACGTTGCCCGGAAAGGAATGTGCACGCAGTGCGGCCAGCGCTCCGGCCGACAGGCGCCGTGACGGACCGCCGTCGCGCGCCGCCAGCCGGGCCAGAATGTGGCCGGCCAACTCCTCGATATCCTCGGGCCGCTCCCGCAACGGCGGCACGTGCAGGGCGATGACGTCAATGCGGTAGAACAGGTCCTGCCGGAAGCGCCCCTCGGCCACCAACGCAGCCAGATCACGATGCGAGGCGGACAGGATGCGCACATCCACGGCCTCTTCGGCATGCGCGCCGACCGGGCGTACGGCACGCTCCTGGATGGCCCGCAGCAGTTTGACCTGCATGGCCAGCGGCAGCTCGGCGACTTCATCGAGAAACAGCGTGCCGCCCTGCGCGGCGTGGAACAGTCCCGGCTTGTCGGCGCTGGCACCACTGAAGCTGCCACGCACATGCCCGAAGAATTCACTCTCCATCAATTCGGGCGGGATCGCGCCGCAATTGACCGGCACGAAAGGCCCCTTCACACGCGGGCCGAGGGCATGGATCAGGCGTGCGATGACCTCCTTGCCCGTGCCGGATTCACCGCGGATGAACACCGGCGCCTGACTGCGCGCCAGTCGCTCGATCTGACCGCGCAGATGGGCGATGGCCGGAGAACGCCCGATCAGGCGGCGCTCGCCGGCCGGGGCCACGGCCGGCTCCGGCTCAGGCTCGTCGAGCCGCATGGCGTGTTGCACCAGCGCCCGCAAGGCCTTCAGCTCCACAGGTTTGGTGACGAAATCGAAGGCCCCCAGCTTGAGCGCGCGGATGGCCGTATCGACACTCCCGAAAGCAGAAATCACCGCCACCGGCAAGCCCGCATGCTGCTGCTGGATGCGCGCGACGATGTCCAGACCGTCGCCGTCAGGCAGGCGCATGTCGGTCAGGCACAGACGGTAGCGCCCCTTGTCGAGGCGCTGCGTGGCCTCGCCGACACTCGCTGCGGTCTCGCAGGACAGGCCCATGCGCAGCAGCGAGAGTTCAATCAGCTCTCGGATGTCGTCCTCGTCGTCGACCACGAGGACATCGGCAGTCCAGGCCGGGGCGTTCATGGGCGGCTCCTTCCGCTCAGCACGAAATGGGCGCCGGGGTCATCCGGCGCAAGCTCCAGGGCGGCACCGTTCGCTTCGGCCAATTCGCGCGCAATGTACAGGCCCAAACCGGTGCCCTTAGGGTCCGTAGTGTAGAACGGCTCGAAGACACCGTTGCGCCGCGAGGCCTCGATACCTGGTCCGTCGTCGCGCACGTGCAACTCCACCCGCCCGCCGGCACGCCGCAGCGCATCGATGCGGATCGCACCGCCCTGCCCGGAACAGTAGCGACGCGCATTGCCGAGCAGGTTCACGATGATCTGATGGAAATGCGCCCGGTCGATGCACAGCGTCACGCCCTCGGCCACATCGATGGCGTAGATCGCACGCTCCGCGGCACCCGCCAGCGTCAGCTCATCGACCACCCCGGCCAGCGCCGGGGCCAGCGGCAGCGCCTCGCGCACCACTTCGTCGCGGCGGCCGAGCGCCAACACATCGCGCACCATGCGCTCGATGCGCCGCGAGTTGTCCTGGATAATGCGCACCAGCCGCTGCTGGACTTCGGCGCGTTTCTCCTCGCCGATCAGATCAGCCGCCTGGGTCACTGCGGTAAGCGGATTGCGGATCTCGTGCGCCATGCTGGCCGTCAGACGGCCCAGCGCAGCGAGTTTCTGCTGCTGGATCTGCTTCTGCACCTCATCCAGATCGGTCAGGTAGACCACCACGTCTCCCGCCGCCCCTTCGGCCGGATCGGCCCGCACGGCCCGGCAGCGCACGAACTTGCCGCTCGGCTCAAGCTGCATCTGCTGCGCATCGCTGCCCCCCTGACCGTAGCGCGCCGCCACCACCAGCGCGGCAAGCTCGGGAAGATGGGCGCCCGGGTGGGCACGCTCCCCGAACAGCGCCTCCGCCGTCGGATTGAGCTGGCGCACGCAGCCCTCGGCGTCGAACACCAGCACGCCGTCGGGCATGTCCTCGATGATGCGTTCGTTGATGGCCTGCTGGCGATCCAGCGCCTCGCCACGCTCCTCCGCCAGCGTCTCCTGGGTGCGCGCCCGCAGCGCCAGCCAGCGCGCCGTGATGGCAATCGCGAAAAAGGCCACGCACACCACGCCGATGCGTGCCCAGTCGTAGGCGCTCGTGGCGCCGAGCTGGCGCCAGGCGTTCTCGCCCAGTACAGACAAGGTGGCCAGGGCCGCGAAGAACACCGGCATGCGCCCCTCGGCCAGCACTCCCGCCGCGGCCAGATACACCATCATCAGCACGGCCACACCGCTGGCCTGGCCACCGCTGACCGCCATGATGACGGTCAGCACCGCAATATCCACGACGAACTGCAGACGGAACAGCATAGCCACCCCGCCAAGCAGGCGCACCGCAATCGGGAATCCCGTGACGAAGGCGAAGACGGCGTACACCCAGGCCGCGATGGAGAACAGTTCGCGATGCTCGCCGCCCAGCCCCAACTCGGCACCGGCCACTACCAGCAGGCCCGCAACGGTCAGGCGGAAGGCATTGAAAATGCGGCGCGGCACCGCGCGCAGCGTGTCGGCATGCGCGGACGCGGAAACCGTCATCGTCCTTGCTTGCCGAGGCGCCGGTGATCGTCGCAGCAGAAGAATCCGGCCTCGCTGCGCACCCCTTCGCTCTCCGGGATGTGCACGCCACAATGGGCGCAGGCCAGCATGCGCTCCGGCCCGGGCTTTTTCGGCGCAGCGCCGGGGCGGCGCTTGGGGCGCTCGAGCGCGCGGCTCGCCCACCAGCCGACGATGAGTACAAGAATCAGGATTGCCAGTAAACGCACGACGAAACACCCCGAGAGAAGGCGGCTTCGAGTGTAGCACCGCCGCGGCGGCCGACGCCGCACACAGCGCGTTTCGCGCCCCGGTCGGACGGTAGAATCGCGCCATGTCCTTCGTCCAGCCCACCCTGATCCGCGACGGCAACGCCATCGTCGTGCTCGACCAGACCGCCCTGCCGCACCGCGTCGCCACCGCACGCATTGCAACGCTCGAACAGGCCGCGCATGCGATTACCCGCATGCAGGTGCGTGGCGCGCCGCTGATCGGCGCCACCGCCGCCTTCGGCGTGGCGCTTGCGCTGCGTGAGGGCACCGACGACGCACAACTGGCGCTCGCCTGCACGCGGCTTGCCGCAACCCGCCCCACTGCCGTCAACCTGCATTGGGCGCTGGCGCGCATGCGCGCGCGGCTCAGCCCGCTGACCCCGGCCGAACGCCTGAACGCAGCCTGGGACGAAGCCGAAGCCATCCGCCGCGAAGATAGCGACACCTGCGCTGCCATCGGCCGCCATGGCGCCGATCTGCTCACCGGGCTGGCAGCACGAGCCCGGCGCCCACTGCGCGTGATGACCCACTGCAACGCCGGCTGGCTTGCCACCTGCGGCGCGGGCACCGCACTGGCACCGGTGTATGAAGCTCACGCGCGCGGCATCGAAGTTCACGTGTGGGTCAGCGAGACGCGCCCGCGCAACCAGGGCCTGCTCACCGAATGGGAACTGCGCGAGGCCGGCGTGCCGCACACGCTGGTAGTCGATAACGCTGCCGGCATCCTGCTGGCACGGGGTGAAGTGGATGTTGTGATTACCGGCGCTGATCGCGTCGCCGCCAACGGCGACACCGCCAACAAGGTCGGCACCTATCTGAAGGCACTGGCGGCGCGCGACAACAAGGTGCCGTTCTGGATCGCCGCTCCTTACTCGACCGTAGACTTCGCCCTGCCCGACGGCACGGCCATGCCGATCGAGACGCGCGACGCGGAGGAAGTGCGCGTACTGTCCGGCACCGACGATCACGGCCAGCCTGCTCGCCTGCGTCTGGCGCCGCCCCAGGTACCGGCCGGCAACCTGGCTTTCGACGTCACGCCGGCACGGCTGATCGACCGCATCATCACCGAGTCCGGCGCCTTCGCCCCGCAAGCACTGGCCACGGCGCGACCGGAGAACGCTCATGGATGACACCGCACTGCGCCGCGACTTGCTCGCCGCCGCACGCGGCCTGAGCACCAGCGGACTCAACGTCGGCACCTCCGGCAACGCCAGCGTACGCTGCGCCGGCGGCATGCTGATCACGCCCACCGGCCTGAAGGTGGAAGACTGCGCGCCCGAGGACATGGTATTCGTCGCCACCGACGGCAGCGCCCGCGGTTCGCGCGCACCCTCTTCCGAATGGCCCATGCACCTCGGCGTGTATGCCGATCACGCGGAAGCCGGCGCCGTGCTGCACGCACACTCGCCCTTCGCCACCGCACTGGCCTGCCGCCGGCTGGAGATCCCGCCTTTTCATTACATGATCGCGCACTTCGGCGGCCCGACCGTGCGCTGCGCCGCTTACGCCACCTTCGGCACGCAGGCCCTGTCGGACGCGGTGCGCGAGGCCATGCGCGAGCGCTCGGCCTGCCTGCTCGCCAACCACGGCATGCTGGTATCCGGGCGCGACGCGTCACACGCGCTGGACATGGCGATCGAGTTCGAGACGCTGTGCGAGCAGTACTGGCGCGTACTGCAACTGGGCGAGCCAGCGTTGCTGTCGGAGGCCGAAATGGCCGAGGTGATGGAGCGCTTTGCCGGTTACGGTCAGCCGCGCGACCTGCGATAGACCTTGCGCGCGCCCTCGGGACGACGCTTGAAGCGGCGATGCACCCAGTAGTACTGCTCGGGCATGGTGCGCACCACCGATTCGATCCACTCGTTCATGCGGCGCACATCGGCTTCGAGGTCGTCGGAGGGGTAATCCGCCCACGGCTCGCCGATCTCCACCACGTAGCCCTTGCCGCCCGGCAGCATGCGGGTGGGGCACGGAACGATGGCCGCACCGGCCAGCCTGGCCAGCCGCGGCAGGCCGGTGATGGTGGCCGCAGGCACGCCGAAGAACGGGACGAAGAGCACGTCCCCGGTGCGGAAATTCATGTCCGGGAGGTAGTAGAACGGCCGCCCGGATTTCATCGCACGCACCGTCGCACGCGGCCCGGCATCGCGCGCCAGCAATAGCTGATCACCGAAACGGCTGCGGCCATGATGCAGCCAGTGATCGAACAGCGGATCGCTCTGACGGGCATAGATCGACACGATGTCGAAGCGGCTGGTGATCGCCGTGCCGCCGGCATCCAGCCCGACGAAATGCGGCGAGAGCAGGATCACCGGGCGCCCCTCGGCCTGCAGGCGACGCACGATGTGCTCGTTGTCGACCCGCACGAGGCGATCCAGCCGCGCACGGCTACCCCACCACAGCACGCCGCGCTCCAGCATGCTGCGCGCCAGCACCTTGAAGTGCTCGCGCGCCAGCGCTTCGCGCTCGGCCTTGCCCATTCCGGGAAAGCACAGCTCCAGATTCACCCGCACCACCGCCCGCCGCTGCCGCGCAATGCGATACAGCACGGCACCGAAGGCCCGCCCGAGTGCCGCCAACGCCGGCAAGGGCAGCCAGTGCAGCAGCCACATCAGGGCAATTGCCAGGCGCGCGCTCAAGACCTTTCCTCCGGCTGCGGCACGCCACGCGGCACCTTGTAGCGCTCGTAGCTCCACAGGTATTGCGCCGGGCACTCACGCACCATGCGTTCAACCTCGCGGTTGATGGCGGCGCAACGCGCCGCCAGATCACCCTCAATGGGCTCGGCCGGTTCCCGCGCACGCACCACCCAGCCCTTGCCCGCGACTCGCTCGGCCCAGCACAGCAGAACGCAGACGTTCGGCGTCTCACTCAGGCGTGCGGCCAGCGTCATGGTCCATGCCGGTCGCCCGAAGAACGGCACCCACATACCCTCGCCGGCGCGCGGCGCCTGATCCGGCAGGATCGCCGCGATCTCGCCCGCCCGCAGCGCACGAGCGAGCTTGCGCACGCCGCTCACGTCGGCCGGCGCCACACTGACCGGGCCGCGTGCGCGCCA
Source organism: Pseudazoarcus pumilus (assembly GCA_033837965.1). GTDB lineage: Bacteria > Pseudomonadota > Gammaproteobacteria > Burkholderiales > Rhodocyclaceae > Pseudazoarcus > Pseudazoarcus pumilus_A. Next base: position 1,880 of record JAJLLM010000084.1, on the reverse strand, counting down.
GCCGACCACTGCATGCATGGAGCGCTTGCGCGGCGGGCGGTACAACACGGTCAGCGACGTGACCGCCGCGGCCGCCTGCAGGCAGGCTTCGAAGCAGCCAAGGTGTGCGGTCAGCATCAGCACGCTCTGGCCGCGCTGACGTGCCGCCTCAAACAGCGCCCGCCCCTCGAAACGCAGCACATGGTCGTGCACCTCGGTCAGCGGACGGCACCACACAAAAGGCGCCTCCAGCATCTGGCGGCCGGCATGCGCAACAGCCTCCGCCAGCAACTCCGGCGACACCTTCCCGAAGGCCTGCTGCAGGTTGGCGCGCACGTTGGCGCGATGCTGCGGCGAGCACCACCACACCAGGCGGCCAAGCACGGCACCCAATGCATGCAGCCATGGAAGCGGAAGACGGGACAGCAGGCGGAAGAGAATCGTCACGTAGGCGGGGCGGAACGTGTCGCGGCACAAGCGGTCGGAGCGAGCGCAGCCCACTCGGGGCGCCGGGACGGCCGGTTTGACCGCGGTTCAAAGCGCGCTATTATTGCGCAGCCGCCGAGTTAACACGACAACTTGCAGGGCGGTCCGGTTTGCGCGTCAACGCGCGACCCACGAAATACTGCTAAAGCGTCGCCGCTCGACATCCCCGGAGCCGGCCACGCCGGAACAACCGGGGATTTTTGTTTTTAGGAGCCGCTCGATGAGCAGGGAATTCCTCTTTACCTCTGAATCGGTCTCTGAAGGCCATCCGGACAAGGTCGCGGACCAGGTTTCCGACGGCATCCTCGACGCCATCCTCGCCGAAGACCCGCGCGCCCGTGTGGCCTGCGAGACGCTGGTATCCACCGGCCTCGTCGTGGTTTCGGGCGAGATCACCACCAACGCCCACATCAACTACCGCGATGTCGTTCAGGACGTGATCCGCCGTATCGGCTACGACGATTCGAGCACCGGCTTCGACTACAAGTCCTGCGCCATCCTGACCGCCATCAACCGCCAGTCGCAGAACATCGCACAGGGCGTTAACGAGGGCGAAGGCCTCGATCTGGAACAGGGCGCCGGTGACCAAGGCCTGATGTTCGGCTATGCCTGCGACGAGACGCCAGCGCTGATGCCGCTGCCGATTCACTACGCCCATCGAATCATGCAGCGACAGGCTGAACTCCGAAAAGACGGCCGCCTGCCATGGCTGCGCCCGGACGCCAAGAGCCAGCTGACGGTGAAGTACGTCGACGGCAAACCGGTCGCCATCGACACCGTGGTGCTTTCTACGCAGCACCAACCGGGCATTCCTCATGCTCAGATACGCGAAGCAGCTATTGAGGAAATCATCAAGCCGGTCTTGCCCAAGGAATTGCTCGGGGCGAATGTGACTTATCACATCAACCCTACGGGCATTTTTGAAATCGGCGGCCCGCACGGTGACGCCGGCCTGACCGGCCGCAAGATCATCGTCGATACCTACGGCGGCTCTGCCCACCACGGCGGCGGCGCGTTCTCGGGCAAGGACCCGTCCAAGGTAGACCGCTCGGCCGCCTACGCCGGCCGCTGGGTCGCCAAGAACGTGGTTGCCGCCGGCCTGGCCTCGCGCTGCGAGGTGCAGGTGGCCTACGCCATCGGCGTTGCCCAGCCGGTGAGCCTGATGGTCAACACCTTCGGCACCGCGCGCATCGACGAGCGCCGCATCGAGGAACTGATCCGCCAGCACTTCGACCTGCGCGCCAAGGCCATCATCCAGGAGCTCGACCTGCTGCGCCCGATCTACTCCAGGACCGGCGCGTATGGCCACTTCGGCCGCGACGAGCCGGAGTTCACGTGGGAAAGCACCGGCAAGGCAGCCGCGCTTCGCGCGGATGCGGGCCTGTAAAGGACCACAGGCCGCAGGCCCTTGCCGA
>JAJLLM010000083.1:0-5349 GCA_033837965.1 Pseudazoarcus pumilus | reverse complement strand
GCGGCGCGCGACACGGTCAGCGTGCCTTGCGGCCCGTGATGGCCTTCGCCGCGCGGGGCGTAATGCAGCATGTTCTGCGCCATCTCGACGAAGGCCGAGAACACGCGACGCGCGACGCGCCGGTCGGGCGCGGAATCGTCGAGGCGCTCGCGCACGGTATCCGACAGCGTCGCGACGACGGGGCTCGTGATCTCGCCCGAGTAGTGCAGCAGGACCTGTCGGTCACGGGCATCGGCACGAAAGCGGTCGATCTCTGCAGGCTCCATGGCGTGCTCCTCAGAAGCGGAAGCCGAGCGCGGACACGTCGTCCTTGCGCGGCTCCTCGCCCTGGTATTCGAGCAGTTCGGCCATCAGCGCACGCGCCTGCACCTTCATGTCGGCGTCGCGCAGGCGCAACAGACACTTGCGCGTGCGCCGCTTGCCGAAGGCGATGCGCTTGTCGCCGCCGAGCTGGTCGAAGATGCCGTCGGTGAACAGATACACGGCGGCGCCGCGCGGCAGCTCAATCTGGTGATTGGTCCAGGTCTGCTCCATCGACACGCTGGCGTAGCCCACGCCCTCGCGGTCGCCATCGATGACGGTGAAGTCCTCGTCGGTGGGGGCCAGCGCGAACAACGACATGTGTGCACCGGCGAAGCTGAGCTTGCGCGTGGCACGCTCGATCCACACCACGGCCGCGTCCATGCCGTCATCGGCGTGGTGCAGGTCGTCGATGCCCTCGTGCTGTCCCATGGCGTTCTTCACGCGGCGATGGATGTCGGACAGCAGGGCGCCCGGATCGCGGGCGCTGTCGGCATTGATGGCGCCCTGCATGAAGGCACTCATGATCAGCGTCATGAAGGCCCCCGGTACGCCGTGGCCGGTGCAGTCGAAGAGGATGACGAGGTAGCCGTCATCAAACTCGCGGAAGTGGTAGAGATCACCGCTCACCGTGTCGCGCGGTTCCCAGATCAGGAAGTGTTCGGCCAGACACTTCGCCAGGCCCTCGCGCGAAGCGCGCGAGATGGAGCGCTGGATCACGCTGCCGTAGTCGATGGACTCCATCACGATGCGGCTCTTCTCCTCCTGCATGCGCGAGATCGCGGCGAGCACGTCCTGCGCACGCCCCATGCCGCGGTAGTAGCCGTTGAGCGTGAGGATGAAACCGTCTGCCAGCGCCTTGTCGCCGAACTCCAGAATGGTGGCCGAGAGCGCCTGCATCGTCGTGGCTTCCTCGACGATGAGCGGATGCTTGTCCATGAAGGCAATGCAGCTCTTGTGCTGGTACAGCTCACGCGCGAAGGGCCGGGCGAACTCTTCCATGAACAGGTGGCGGTTGATCAGACCGACCGGTCGGCCGTTCTCCACCACCGGCAAGCTGACCAGCGCCGGCTCGGCCTTGAAGCGGCGGAACACGTCGAGGTTGGTGACCTCCGGCGCGATCGACGGCGTATCCATCACCAGATCGCGGGCGGTGTCGCTGTAGACGATGGGGCGTTCGGGGGCCGCGGGGTTGAGCAAGGCGGCAACACTGCTGTGCATTCGGGAAGCTCCTGATGTTTCTCATAAAAGCCCAGCCCGGCTGGAAAGCCGCTCTGGTGGCCGCGCAGAGCTTAGGGGCGGAAGATTTCAGGGGCGTGACGGCGGGATGGCGAAACGATTTCGCCGAGACACGGCGGGCCGCGCAGCGGGCTAAGATGGCGCATCGCCGCAGCCAGCCACGGAGCCCCTGCATGCCCTCGGAACTGTTCGGATCGGATGCCTTCTCGCCGCGCGAGATCGCCGCAAAGGTGGAAACCATCGGCGTCGGCAAGGCCCGTCTGCCACTGCTCACGATGTGGATGCTGGCCATGCTGGCCGGCGCCTTCATCGGGTTGGGGGCGCTGTATTTCACGCTGGTGCGTTCCGATCCGACGCTGGGCTTCGCCACGGCGCAGGTGTTGGGCGGGCTGGTGTTCTCGCTCGGTCTGCTGCTGGTGGTGGTGGCCGGTGCGGAGCTGTTCACCGGCAACAATCTGCTGGCCATGGCCTGGGCGGCAGGCAGGATCAGCACGCGCGAAGTGCTGCGCAACTGGTGCGTGGTGTGTCTCGGCAACCTCGTCGGCGCGGCCGGGCTGGCGCTGCTGGTGTTCCTGTCCGGTCACGCGCAGATGAACGGCGGGCGGGTGGGCGAAACCTACATGGCCATCGCCACCGCCAAGGTCGAGCTGCCGTTCTGGACGGCTTTCTTCCGCGGCATGCTGTGCAATGTGCTGGTGTGTATGGCGGTGTGGATGGCGATTGCCGGGCGCAGCGTGGTGGACAAGGCGGTGGCCATCGTCTTCCCGATCTCGGCTTTCGTCGCGGCCGGTTTCGAGCACAGCATCGCCAACATGTACTTCATTCCTCTGGCCATGCTGCTGCAGAGCTTCGGCAATGTGGCCGAGACCTGGCCGGCCATCACCTTCGGCGGCTTCGTCGGCAACCTCGTGCCGGTGATCCTCGGCAATCTGGTGGGCGGCAGCGTGCTGGTGGGACTGGTGTATTGGGTGATCTACCTGCGCGGGCAGAAAGCGGACGGCTGAGCGCAGCGGAACGTCGTGCGCAAACCCGGGTCTGCCTGTGCACGGATTCCTTGCAGGAGATCATTGCCATGGCGCAGGAGTATCAGGCACCGCCACCGGGTGACACGGACGATCCGCTCGACCGGCACCACACCCCGAACGGTCTGTCCGACCGCATCGCCTTCGGGCTGACCAAGTTCCTGCGCTTCATCGCCGACCGCTTCTTTGCCAAGCGCTACGGACACCGCGCCGTGGTGCTGGAAACCGTGGCCGGCGTGCCGGGCATGGTCGGAGGCATGGTGCGCCACATGCGCTCGCTGCGCCGGCTGGAGCACGACCGGGGCTGGATCCACACGCTGCTGGCCGAGGCCGAGAACGAGCGCATGCATCTGATGACCTTCATCGAGATCGCGCGCCCCAATCTGCTCGAGCGCGCCATCATCCTCATCGCACAGGGCATCTTCTTCACCAGCTTCTTCATCCTCTACGTTGTTTCGGGCCGCACCGCGCACCGGCTGGTCGGCTATTTCGAGGAGGAAGCGGTGTTCAGCTACACCGAGTATCTGAAGGAGGTGGACAGCGGCCGCATCGAGAACATCCCGGCGCCGCTGATTGCCATCGAGTACTGGGATCTGCCCGAGGATGCGCGCCTGCGCGAGGTCATCATCGCCGTGCGGGCCGATGAAGCCTCGCACCGCGACGTCAATCACGAGTTTGCCGACAGCTTTGACCGTGCCGCGTGAGCGGCCGTGAATCAGCGCACGAGCCAGCCCTGACGCCTCAGCGCCTCGGCCACGCCATCGGCAATTTGCGCGTATCCGCTGGCGTTGGCGTGGATGCGGTCGGCGCGCAGCTCGTCGCGCGAGAGCACGTCGGCAATGACTTCCGGCACCAGCGCCAGCTCATGCGCCTGCGCAAGTTCGGCGAATACCGCATGGTCGGACAGATTGCCGATCAGGGCTGCGCCCACCGACTTGGCCGGAATCGCCACCAGACCGACGTGCGTGCTCGCGGCGCGGCTGTCGCGGATCATGTGCTCGATGTTGGCGCGCGTGGCGTCGAGCGGGACGTTGCGCAGGAAATCATTGCCGCCGATGGCGATCACGATGGCCTGCGGCCGGTACTCGGCAATCAGCCCGTCGAGCCGCCGCAGGGCGTCGGCCGAGGTGTCACCCGGCACGCCGCCATTGACCACCTGCCAGCCGGTGCGCTGTGCCAGTGCTTCCGGCCATCCGGCGCCACTCGGCGCTCCGGTGCCGGCCACCAGGCTGTCGCCGATCACCAGCACCACCGCATCGCGCGGCAACGGCGCGAAGGTGGCGGAGTCCTGCTGTCCGCAGCCGGCCAACATGAGCGCCAGCAGGACGCAGAGCAGGAACTTGCGGAGGGAAAAGGCGGGCAGGGCGGCGTGGATCATGGTTGGCGGCAGGTCATTGGCTTGCCCAATGATGCCGCGCCCGCGTTCGTCGTGGAAGGATTACACTCGCGAACCCGCCGATCCGCGCGGCGCCACGGACATCTGCAATGAAGAAAACCGACCTCTACAAGAACCTCGGCCTGAAGATCGACGGCCAGATGAAGAATGCCCGCACTCCCGACCGTTTTGGCCAGGGTGCGGTGCCGGATCGCAAGGAACAGCGCAAGCTCGATCAGCAGAAGGGGCTGATTCCCTTCGCGGTGAAGATCGAATCCTCGCTCGCCGCGGATCTTCGCGCAGCGGCGCAGGCGCGTGGCGTGGATCTCAATGAACTGGTGGGCGATCTGCTGCGCAAGGGTCTGGACGCCTGAGGCTCAGCCCCGCAGTAGTTCCAGCACCTTTTCCGGCGGGCGGGCCACGATGGCACGTTCACCAGCGACAACGATGGGGCGTTCGATCAGCACCGGGTGGGCGAGCATCACGTCCAGCCAGTCGTCTTCGCTCATGGTCTTGCCGGCGTATTCGGTCTTGCAGATGTCCTCGCCCGAGCGGACGAGTTCGGAGGGGCGCATTCCCAGCTTTGCGAGCAGGGCAACGAGTTCCGCGCGTGTGGGCGGCTCGTCCAGATAGCGGATGATTTGCGGCGTGATGCCGTTCTCCTCCAGCAGCGCGAGTGCGCCGCGGCTCTTGGAGCAGCGGGGGTTGTGATAGATCTGCATGGCGTGTCGGCACAGGCCGGGGCGCACCCGGCCTGCTGGTGCCAGATCAGTCGTTACGCGAGGTCACTTCGACCAGGTGGTAGCCGAACTGGGTCTTCACCGGGCCCTGGACTTCCTTGATCGGGGCCGAGAACACCACTTCGTCGAACTCACGCACCATCTGGCCGCGGCCGAAGCTGCCCAGCTCGCCGCCACGACGGCCGGACGGGCACTTGGAGAACTCCATGGCGAGCTTGATGAAGTCTTCGCCGTTGGCGATGCGCTCTTTCAGTTCGAGGCACTGGGCTTCGGTGTCGACGAGGATGTGACGGGCGCTTGCTTGGGTCATTTCGCAAAACCTCTCTGGGTGGTTGTGCCGGCCGGGCCGGCGTTGAAATCAGAATTCGACAGTGACGGCCCGTGCGGCGCGCAGGGCCTTCTCTTTTGCGGCGTCGACGGACGCGTCCAGCGCCAGAGCCACGCCCATGCGACGACGGCCATGCACCTCGGGCTTGCCGAACAGGCGCAGCGCAGTATCGGGTTCGGCCAGCGCGGTGTGCAGATTGCCGAAGGCCGTCTTGTCCGAGTCGCCTTCGACCAGGATGACGGCGGATGCCGACGGACCGTGGAAGCGCACGCCCGGAATCGGCAGGCCGAGAATGGCGCGCGCATGCAGCGCGAACTCGGACAAATCCTGCGAGATCAGCGTGAC
>JAJLLM010000082.1:0-8588 GCA_033837965.1 Pseudazoarcus pumilus | reverse complement strand
GCGCGGGGGCGCGCTGTGGCGACCTATAGATTTAAATCTATCCATTGTAAATAAAAGATCGATTGGATTAATGGATAGATCCTTACCTATGATTCATTCAACTATCAAAAGTTATTAACTGAACTGTCCATTCCAGCAACCGAACAGGAGTTGACCATGGCTCAAAAAAAGTATGACGCGGGTGTAAAAGAATACCGCGACATGTATTGGACGCCGGACTACGTTCCGCTCGACACCGACCTCCTGGCCTGCTTCAAGTGCACCGGTCAGCCGGGCGTCCCGCGCGAGGAAGTCGCCGCTGCTGTGGCCGCTGAGTCCTCCACGGGTACCTGGAGCACCGTGTGGTCCGAACTCCTGACGGACATGGAGTTCTACAAGGGCCGCGCCTACCGCATCGAAGACGTGCCGGGCGACTCCGAGTCCTTCTATGCCTTCATCGCCTACCCGATCGACCTGTTCGAAGAAGGTTCGGTGGTGAACGTGCTGACCTCCCTGGTCGGTAACGTGTTCGGCTTCAAGGCCCTCAAGCACCTGCGTCTGGAAGACATCCGCTTCCCGATCGCCTACATCAAGACCTGCGGTGGCCCGCCGGCCGGTATCACCGTCGAGCGCGACCGTCTGAACAAGTACGGCCGTCCGATGCTGGGTGCCACCATCAAGCCGAAGCTGGGTCTGTCCGCCAAGAACTACGGCCGTGCCGTGTACGAATGTCTGCGCGGCGGTCTGGATCTGACCAAGGACGACGAAAACGTCAACTCCCAGCCGTTCATGCGCTGGCGCGACCGTTTCGAATTCGTCGCCGAGGCCATCCAGAAGGCTGAAGCCGAGACCGGCGAGCGCAAGGGTCACTACCTGAACGTGACCGCTTCCACCCCGGAAGAGATGTACAAGCGTGCCGAGTTCGCCAAGGAATGCGGCGTGCCGATCATCATGCACGACTTCCTGACCGGTGGCTTCACCGCCAACACCGGCCTGGCCAACTGGTGCCGCGACAACGGCATGCTGCTGCATATCCACCGCGCCATGCACGCCGTTATCGACCGTCATCCGAAGCACGGTATCCACTTCCGCGTCCTGGCCAAGTGCCTGCGTCTGTCCGGTGGTGACCACCTGCATACCGGTACCGTCGTCGGCAAGCTGGAAGGCGACCGCGCCTCCACCCTGGGCTTCGTCGATCAGCTGCGCGAATCCTTCGTGCCGGAAGATCGCTCCCGCGGTGTGTTCTTCGACCAGGACTGGGGCTCCCTGCCGGGCGTGTTCGCCGTGGCCTCCGGTGGTATCCACGTGTGGCACATGCCGGCGCTGGTCACCATCTTCGGTGACGACTCCGTCCTGCAGTTCGGTGGTGGTACCCAGGGTCATCCGTGGGGCAACGCCGCCGGCGCCGCCGCCAACCGCGTCGCGCTGGAAGCCTGCGTCAAGGCCCGCAACGAAGGCCGTGAGCTCGAGCGCGAAGCGCGCGACATCATGACCGAGGCCGCCGCGCACAGCCCCGAGCTGGCCATCGCGATGGAAACCTGGAAGGAAATCAAGTTCGAGTTCGAGACCGTCGACAAGCTGGACGTGGCCTAAGGCCGCGTCCGCTCCCGGTCCGTAACCGCAACCGAATTCTTACGAGGAATAGAACATGGCAAACTTTGAAATGGGTGATTACCAGACCGCCCAGACGCTGGAAACCTTCGGCTTCCTGCCCAAGCTGAACCCGGAAGAGATCCAGGCCCAGATCGCCTACATCATCTCCCAGGGCTGGACCCCGGCCATCGAGCACGAGCATCCGAGCCAGTCCGGTAACCACTACTGGACCATGTGGAAGCTGCCGTTCTTCGGTCAGACCGACGTCAACTCCGTGCTGGCCGAGCTGGACGCCTGCCGTCGCAAGTATCCGGATCACCATGTCCGTCTGCTTGGCTACGACAACTACTCGCAGAGCCAGGGCTCCTGCTTCGTGGTCTACGAAGGTCGCAGCTAATCGATAAGTGGACTCACGGTCGCCCCGGTTGCGGGGCGGCCGCCACGATCAGAAACGAATTTCGACGCGACGGGGTTAACGATGACAGCAAATACCAACAGCAACAGTGCACGCGAGGCGTCTCTCGCCCGGCGCCGTGCCTTGTCGACCAAGGGCAAGGCTGCGCTTGGCGCTAGCTCCGCCACGGCCGGTCGCAGTACGTCTGCTTCGAGCGCGACTGCGGCTAGTGGTAGTAGCAGTGCTCCGGTGGCTCGTCCGACGACGACTCCCGGCGGTTCCGCCCGTGCTGCCTCCCGGGCGCGTCGCCAGGCGATGTCCGTGCGTGGCAAGGCCGGTCTTGGCAACCGCGACCGCGTACGCAATCCCTCGGCCCCCAAGTCCGGTCCGACCCCGACGGCTGCCCCGGCGGCGAAGGGCGACTGTGGCTGTGGCTGCAAGGGTGAAGGCAAGGATCGCGCCCCGGCGCGTGACAGTCAGCCTGCTGTCAGCACGACGAAGCCGCGGATGAACCCGGCCGTGCTGAGCAAGGCCCCCAAGAACATCAATCCCACGCGTGCCGCCTCCCTGGCCCGTCGCCAGGCGATGTCCACGCGCGGGAAGGCTGGTATCAGCAAGAACGGTATGAGCGCCGCGCAGACCGCGCGTGCTGCCAACCCGAACATGACCAGCCGTGAACTGGCGCAGGAACTGCGCGCGCAGCGCAGCAAGAACGGCAAGACCGGCCAGCGTCAGCAGAGCAGTGAACCGGTCGGGCGCCGCCGCAGCAAGGCCGGTCAGGCCGGCGCGGCCGCCGATCAGCCCTGGAAGGTGGGTGTCAGCGAGACCGTGCGCGGTCAGTCCGTGACCGGCACCATGGTCGGTCGCAGCGCGAAGACCACCGGCGACGAGCCGAGCACCTGCCGTGCCGTGACCGGTACCGAATACATGGGTGCGGACATCTTCCGCCAGTTCTGCCAGAGCGAGCCGGCCAAGACGCCCCGCAAGGTGCGTGTGAGCCCGACCGGCCACGGCAACCGCGTGACCGGGAACGAAGTGGGTCGCAGCGGCAAGGTGACCGGTGACGAGCCCGGTACCTGCAAGCGCGTGACCGGCTCTGAGTACCTGAGCCCGAACCAGGTCGAGAAGTTCTGCGGCACCAAGCCCGAGGCCGGCCCGAGCAAGATCACCGGCGCCGAGACCCGCAAGGGCAAGGGCGTGACCGGCAACAACGTGGGCCGCTCCGCGAAGGTGACCGGCGACGAGACCGGTGCGGGTCGCGAACTGACCGGCACCCAGTACATGCAGAAGGGTGACGGCAAGGCCCCGGCCAAGGTCGGCAGCAGCCAGACCCTGCGTGGTGGTTCCGTCACCGGCACCATGGTCGGCCGTGGCAAGAGCGTGACCGGCGACGAGCCGGGCAGCTGCCGCAACATCACCGGCGACGACTATGTCGGCCAGGAACAGTACAGCGGCTTCTGCGCCAAGACCTCGGCCCCGGCCCCGCAGGATCGCAAGGTGGGCGTGTCCCAGACCCTGAAGGGTCGTCCGGTGAGCGGCACGCTGACCGGTCGTTCCGAGAAGGTCACCGGTGACGAGCCCGGCACCTGCAAGTCCATCACCGGCACGCCCTACGCCGGCGCCGAGCAGTACCGCAGCTACTGCAAGCCGGAAGAGGCGACCATGGCCTCGGCGCGCACCCGTGTGCAGCGCTCCACGCCCGGCCCGGTGATGACCGGTATCCAGCCCGGTATCAACGGTCGCCTGACCGGTGCCGGCAAGGGTGCCTGCGAACCGGTGAGCGGCACGCCCTATGTGGGTGCCGACCAGTTCGCCGCCGCCTGCCCGTCGGTGCCCGCCGAGCCCGGCAGCCCGGACTACCCGCAGCCGCTGGGCGGCACCCCCTGGGGTCAGTTCAGCGTCGAGGCGCCGGTGCATGCCGCGCAGCCCGAGGCCCGTCGCAGCAGCGTGACCGGCAGCTCCTATGAAAAGGGCACCATCACCGGCCCGTTCGGCATGGCCAGCGGCAAGGTGACCGGTACCGAGGAAGCGCGCTTTGGCCGCGGCAACGGCAGCCAGGAAATGGCCGCGCCGATGCCGGAGACGGTGGAAGAGGTCGATGGCCGCGTGAAGGGCCGCATCACCGGCGAAGGCATGGTGGCCGGTCTGAAGATCACCGGCGACGACTGGGATCGCGGTGACCGCGTGACCGGTACCGAGGGCATGTCCGCCGTGCGTCGCAACCCGACGCGTCGCGGTGCGCCGGTGGTGAGCGCCATGCAGCCGCCCAAGCGCAACGAAGACGTGCCGGCCCCGGTGAGCAAGGTGACGGGTGGCAGCGGTAACACCGAGAAGGGTTCGCTGATCACCTATTCCGGCGGCGCCCGCGGCTAAGCCGATAGCGCCCGATGCTGAATCGACGTCGCAATCAGTCGCGCACGCCGACCCGGCCCGCCGCGCCGATGCGCCGCCCCGGGGCGGTGGGAGGCGGGACGCAGCCGGTGGCCACGGCCACCCTGCGGCCCCCGGCCCCCGGCGCTCGCGGCCAGCATCCGCTGGTGCGTAGCGACGAGAACGCCCGGCTGTTCGATTACGAGCAGCGTGTGAAGACGTCCTTCGATGCGATCGTGCCTGTGCTCAAGCGCATCTCGGGTCTGCAGCACGAACAGGACTTCGAGCTGCGTGCACAGCGCATCGCCCGCGACGAGCTCGGCTTCGAGCTCCCGCAGACGATCCTGGCGGACGCCTGGGTGGAACAGCTGGACATGCGTCGCCTGTTTGCCTGGTGCGTGTTCGAGACGTACCGGCGCTACTGCGACGACTTTTTCACCGCCGACCCCCTGCGCTCGACAGGCAGCGGGCCGACGGACGAGGCGGGCTTCACGGCCTTCCTGCAGGACTGCGGCTTCCATACCCTGGATGTCTCACCCTGCGCCGATGGCCGGCTGGCCCACGTGATCCGCTACGTGCTGCGCCTGCCCTATCGCCAGGTGCGCCGCAAGTCCTACGCGGGGGCGATGTTCGACATCGAGGACAGCCTCGAGAAGTGGATCGAGACCGAGATGCTGCGGTATCGCGAAGGCCGGCCGAACACCGCCGACGCACCGACGCGCTACCTGAAGGCGGTGGTCTACCACCACAGCTCGGTGGATCCGCATCACGAGGGCTGTGCCGCGCACGGTTCCGACACCCGGCGTGCGGCCGAGGGTGGACTGGAGAAGCTGCTGGGTTTCCAGCAGGCCGTCGAGAACAGCTTCTGCTGCGGCGCCTCCATCGACCTGCTGCTGATCGGGCTGGATACGGACACGGACGCGATTCGCGTGCACGTGCCGAGCGGCCAGGGCGTGATCGACCTGGAACGTTATGTCGACACGCAGGCGCTGTACGACGCCACGCGCGGCCTGAGTGCCGCCGAGGCGCAGGCGCGGATCGCCCAGGCAGTGCAGGAAGTGGCGCCTGACGCGCAGCCGGGCATGGCCCGTCTGGTGGGGCAGCTGCTGGAGAACAACCTGTCGCAGGTCGAGTACGTGCGCCGGTTCCACAACGGCCACTACAGCGACATCGGGCACGCCGAGCGCTTCATCGGGGCGGGCATCGGGTTCGAGGAAGTGCAGCTGCGCAACCTCACCTACTTCGCCTACCTGGACACGGTGGAAGAGGCGACGCAGCACCTGGATGTCGGTGTGAAGATCTTTTCGGGACTGAACGTGGCGCATGGCCTGCCCATCCCGGTGGTGGTGCGCTACGACTATCACGGCCAGGTGCCGGGTGCCCGCGAGCGAGCCATCGAGCATTGCGAGCGTGTCACCAACGCCCTGAGCTCGCGTTACGCAGAACTTGCGGAACGCGGATTGCTGCACACGCTGCAGGTGGTACGTGACTGTAACGCCGGTGGCAGGATTGAGACGCTGGGCTGTTCCGCCAGCGGTGAGAACAACGCGCAGGAGGCTCACTGATGAAGATTTGCCAGGTTGAACGCCCGCTGGTGTCAACCAATCGCATCCCGGGCCTGGAGCACAAACACCTCCAGGTGGTGCGTGACGGCAGTTCCAAGGTGGTGGCGGTCGACGCGGTCGGCTGCATCCCGGGTGACTGGGTCATCTGCGTCGGCAGCTCCGCGGCGCGCGAGGCGGCCGGCAGCAAGGAATACCCGAGCGATCTGACCATCGTCGGGATCATCGACCGCTGGCCCCCGGAAGGGGAGCAGGCCTGATGGAGATCCTGCAGGTCGAGATGCCGCTGGTGTGCACCCGTCGCATCGACGGTCTGAAGCAGACCAGCCTGCGTGTCCTGCGGGATGGGAATGGCAAGCGCCAGGTGGCGGTCGACCCGGTGGGTGCCCGTGAAGGCAACTGGGTGTTCACCGTCAGCGGTTCGGCCGCGCGCTACGCCGCCGGTGACTTCGAGGTGCTGACCGATCTGACGATCGGCGGGATCATCGATCACTGGGAAGCCGACGCCTGATACGGCCGGCTGGATTGGACAACGGTTTAGAAATCAACAAACGAGTCAGCAGGAGACATTGAGATGGCAGACGAAAACTACGGCATCGCACTGGGCATGATCGAGACGCGCGGGCTGGTGCCCGCCATCGAGGCGGCCGACGCCATGACCAAGGCCGCTGAAGTCCGCCTCATCGGGCGTGAATTCGTGGGCGGCGGTTACGTCACCGTGCTGGTCCGCGGCGAAACGGGTGCGGTCAACGCCGCCGTTCGCGCCGGTGCAGATGCCTGTGAACGTGTTGGTGACGGCCTGGTCGCCGCCCACATCATTGCTCGCCCGCATCGCGAGGTTGAGCCGGTTCTTGGCAAGAAGTAAGGCTAACTGAAAGACTTTTATTTCCGACGACGGAGACACGACGATGGCAAGCGAAAACTACGGTATTGCTCTGGGTATGATCGAAACCCGCGGTCTGGTGCCCGCGATCGAAGCGGCTGACGCCATGACCAAGGCGGCTGAAGTGCGCCTGATCGGCCGCGAATTTGTGGGTGGTGGTTACGTGACCGTGCTGGTCCGTGGCGAAACCGGCGCTGTTAACGCCGCGGTTCGCGCCGGTGCCGATGCCTGCGAACGCGTGGGTGACGGTCTGGTTGCTGCCCACATCATTGCTCGCCCGCACCGCGAAGTTGAGCCGGTTCTTCCGGCTGGCGGCCCGGCTGCTGAGTAACGAGCGCTTCAACACGAAATCCATCTGACAGGAGTTTCAACAATGGCCAACGACAATTATGGTATTGCGCTCGGCATGATCGAGACCCGTGGTCTGGTGCCGGCTATCGAAGCCGCTGACGCCATGACCAAGGCCGCCGAAGTGCGCCTGATCGGCCGCGAGTTCGTCGGCGGTGGCTACGTGACCGTGCTGGTCCGTGGCGAAACCGGCGCCGTGAACGCTGCCGTTCGTGCCGGTGCCGACGCCTGCGAACGCGTGGGTGACGGTCTGGTTGCTGCTCACATCATTGCCCGCCCGCATCGCGAAGTGGAGCCTGTGCTCTCTTCCACGGGCAATGGTCCGGCGCGCAGCTAAGTGGGTCTGGTCGGCCTGAACTAGGCCGGCCTGCCGACTGATCCGTCGTCTATGTTGTTTGCCAGCGCCGATCAGCGTGTATTCGGTTACCTCGGGCGGGCTCTGAGTCTGGAGCTCACTGCTGTACAGCAGTACAGCACCCAGGCGCGACTCGTCGCGACCTGGGGGCTGCCCGAGGCCGCCGAACACCTGCACAAGGAGGCAGGCGAAGAGATGGGCCATGTGGACCGTATCATCGGTCGCATGTTGGCCCTGGGCGTGGCGCCAAACGCCTCGCAGCTTCGTCCTGTGCGCCTGGGCAGGAACCTGCGCGAACTGTTGCTGGAAAACCATGCGTTCGAGCTCGAGCTCGTGCGTCTGTATGACGATGCGACAAGGCATTGTGCCCGTATGGGTGATCACGACAATCGAATCTTTTTCGAGACGCTTCTCGAGGAAGAGCGCACCCATGGCCGCGAGCTGGCCGAGTGGATCGCGCGTCTCGAAACACCACAGCAGAACGCCGCTCAGCCCGCATCGACGGGTCGCGCGACGTTTTAAGCGAGGTTGGCCATGGCCGCAACGGAATGGCAGGAACGTAATCGCCCGGTTCGACTGGAAAGACGCTACGAGTTTCCGGATTACAGCACGTTACGGGATTTTCTCGACCGTGCGGCGGAACTCTCCGAGCGTGTGGGAATGTTCCCCGACATGGGCTTTGGTCGAGACTATGTGAATGTCACCATTCACCTCGATGAAGGCGCCGAGGAGATCAGCCCGGAACAACGCGAATTCGCCGAGCAGCTCGACGCGCTGTCTACGGCGGACAACGATCTCAACAACTGAGGATACCGCCATGCCCGTCATCGCTGTGGTGGGCAACAAGGGTGGTGCGGGTAAGACAACGCTGGCGGTGAATCTCGCCGCGGCATTGGCTCGTCGCGCATCCACCGTGGTGCTCGATGCCGATCCGCAGGGTTCTGCCCTTCAGTGGCGTGCCTTTGCAGACGGCCGTGCTTCCGTGGATGTCCTGTGCGCCACGGCGGGTATCGAGTCCCTGGTGCGTAACGCAGCATCACGTCATTCCCACGTCATCATTGATTGCCCCCCTTCCGTACACTCCCCGCAAATGAATGCGGCGCT
>JAJLLM010000081.1:0-6267 GCA_033837965.1 Pseudazoarcus pumilus | reverse complement strand
GTGGCCCCGTTGGCCGACAAGGCGAGCGACGAGCCGACCCTGGACCTGCTGACCCAGCGCATGCAGGTGCATGAGAAGACCGCGTGGATGCTGCGCAGCCTGCTCGAGAGCTGAGCCGGCGGCAGGCATGAAGCAGAACGGGCCCGTGTGGGCCCGTTCTGCTTCTGGCGGTGGCGCGGCCGCTCAGCCCGCCTTGGTGGCGCGCTTGCGCGTCACCGTCGCCTTGGCGCCCTTGTCGGCGGCGCCGGCCTTGGGCGTCTTGGTCTCGAACTCGAAGCCGACCTTGCCATCCGCGCCGCGCACCAGGAAGGCCGAGAACTTGCGCCGGGTGCGTGCCGAGACGAAGCCCTTGAGCAATTCGGTGCGTCCTTCGGCAAGCAGCCTGGCCATCTGCTCGCGCTCGATGGGCTGCTGCAGGATGATCTTGCCGGAGCGGAAGTCGCAGTTCTTGTCCGGCCCCACCGATTTCTCACAGACATAGGCCATGCCGTGCTCGAAGACCTTGCTCTGGCACTTCGGGCAGGCGCCGAGCGGCTGCTGATCGGAAAAGTCGGGCGCTTCGGCTTCCTCGCCTTCCTTCGGTTGGCCGAAGTCGAACTCCGGCTGATGCTCGTCGTTGAGCTTGATCTCGGCGTTGAAGGCGCGCCCCATCTTGCTGCGGAAACCCATCAGCGGACCGACGCGGCGTTCGGTCAGCAGTGTCTCGATCTCGTCGATCTCGAACTGACGGCTGGCGACGATCTTCCACGCACTCCAGTCGCAGGCCTGGCAGGCGAACTTCTTGTAGTTCTCCTTCACCACGCCGCCGCACTTGGGGCACGGCGCCTTGAGGGTGGCGAAGTCGCCGGGCACGGTGTCGGATTCGTAACTCTTGGCCTTGTCGACGATCTCGCGCGCCATGTCGGCGATCTCGGCCATGAAGGCTTCGCGCGACAGCTCGCCGCGCTCCATTCGCGCCAGCTTGTGCTCCCAGCCGCCGGTCAGTTCGGGCGAGGTCAGCGATGCCACGCCCAGGCCCTTGAGCAGCGTGATCAGCGAGAAGGCCTTGGCGGTCGGGATCAGTTCGCGGCCTTCGCGATGCAGGTACTGCTCGGTGATCAGGCCTTCGATGGTCTGCGCGCGCGTGGCCGGGGTGCCGAGGCCGCGTTCGCTCATGGCGGCGCGCAGTTCCTCGTCATCCACCATCTTGCCGGCGCCCTCCATGGCGGAGAGCAGCGTGGCTTCGTTGTAGCGCGCCGGCGGCTTGGTCTGCAGCGCCTTGACCGCGATGTCGTCGGTGCTCACCTTCTCGTGCTGGTCGACCGCCACCAGCTGGTCTCCGCCGCCCTCCTCACTGACCGCTTCCTTGCCGTAGATGGCCAGCCAGCCCGGCTTCACCAGCACCTTGCCCTCGGTCTTGAAGGCATGGCCCTCGACACGCGTGATGCGCGTGGTGACGCGGAACTCGGCGGCCGGGAAGAACACCGCGAGGAAACGCTTCACGACCAGGTCGTAGAGCTTCTGCTCGGGCTCGGACAAGCTCTTGGGCACCACGCCGGTGGGGATGATGGCGAAGTGGTCGGAGATTTTGGCGTTGTTGAAGATGCGCTTGTTCGGCTTGACCCAGTCGTTCTTGGTGATTTCGTTGGCGAACGGCGCGTAGGCCTGCGGCAGTTCGCGCAGCACATCCCTGACGGTCTGCACGTAGTCTTCGGGCAGTGCCCGCGCGTCGGTACGCGGATAGGTCAGCACCTTGTGGCGTTCGTACAGCGCCTGGGCAAGCTGCAGCGTGGCGCGCGCCGAGAAGCCGAAGCGGCCGTTGGCCTCGCGCTGCAGGCTGGTCAGGTCGAACAGCAGCGGCGACATCTGCGTGGTGGGCTTGGCTTCTTCGGTGACTTCGCCCGGCTTGCCTTCGCACTTCGCGCGGATGGCTTCGGCCTCGGGCTTGTCCCACAGCCGGAAGGCGGTGGCGTGCTCGTCGCCCTCGGGTTTCTTGAAACCCTCGTCGAACCAGCGGCCTACATAGGTGCCGGCCTTGCAACCGAACTCGGCTTCAATCTCCCAGTAGTCGCGCGACTTGAACTTGCGGATGCGGTTCTCGCGCTCGACCACGATGGCCAGCGTCGGTGTCTGCACGCGGCCGACGGTAGTGAGGTGGAAGCCGCCGCTCTTGGAGTTGAAGGCGGTCATCGCACGCGTGCCGTTGATGCCCACCAGCCAGTCCGATTCGGCGCGGCACACGGCGGCCGAGCGCAGCCCCTCTACCTCGTCGGCGCTGCGCAGGCTGGCGAAGCCGTCGCGGATGGCGGCCGGCGTCATCGACTGCAGCCACAGCCGGCGCACCGGCTTTTTCGTCTTGGAGTGCTCGACGATGAAGTTGAAGATCAGCTCGCCCTCGCGTCCCGCATCACAGGCGTTGATGAGGCCTTCGACGTCCTTGCGCTTGATCAGCCGGGTGAGCAGCTTCAGGCGGTCGTCGGTCTTCTCGATCGGTTTGAGCGCGAAATGCGGCGGAATCATCGGCAGATGGGCGAAGGTCCATTTGCCGCGCTTGACCTCGAATTCTTCCGGTACGGCCAGTTCGAGCAGGTGGCCGACCGCCGAGGACAGGACGTACTCCTCTGACTCGAAGTAGTCCTTTTCCTTGGTGAAGCCGCCCAGCGCGCGGGCGATGTCCTGCGCGACGGAGGGCTTTTCCGCGATGATCAGTTGCTTGCTCATGCCTGTTGGCCAGCCTTGCGGGAGCGTTTTGCCCCCTTCAATTGATTGAGGCCGGCATGCTGCCGGCCCGGTATGTGCGGCGCATGATAAGCAGGCCTCTTCGGGCCGTGCAAGCGCGCGCCGGAATCGGACTACTGCAGGAGGGCGTCTTCGGCGTCGTCGGCGCCGGTCAGCAACTCGTCGAGAATCAGCACGTCGAGCGGGCGTTCCTGCTGCCACAGCACCATCAGCACGATGACCTTGAGGCGGTGCACGTCGAGGCGGAAACCCTCGAGTGCCAGCGCGCGGCCGATGACCAGCTCGCGGGCGCCGGCATCCAGTGCGCCGCTGCTTTCCAGAAACGCCAGGAAGCCGCGGCAATCGACGTCGAGGCGTGCCTCCTCGTCGGCCGTGAAGATTCGGATGGAGTCGGGGCGGGGTGCCCGTGCCATCGGCACGGTGGCGATCTCACGCAGTTCGGACAGCCAGTTCAGTGCCTCGGAAATCTCTTCATCGTCGAAGCCGGCGTCGGCCAGCGTACCGGCCAGCTCGCCGTCGGTCGGGCAGGACTCGGGGTGAAGATCGTTTTCGAAGAGATAGACGAGGATGTCGAACATGGAAATGGGAGCGTGAATCAGAGGCGCTGGAAGCGGGAACCGGGGAGACTGGCAACACGGCCTTCAAGTTCCAGCGCGAGCAGGATGGCGTACAGCGCATCGAGCGTCAAGCCGCAGCGCTCGACCAGCTGTTCCGGCATGACCGGGTCGAAACCCATTGCGGTGAGCACCTCCGCCGCCTGCGGATCGGCCGGTGGCGCGGGGGCAGCTTGGTCCGGTGCAGGCCCGGATGGCGCGTTCCAGCGCAGTTCGTCGAGGACATCGGTGGCGGTTTCGACCAGCTTGGCACCGTCGCGGATCAGGCGATGGCAGCCTCGTGACAGCGGCGAGTGGATCGAACCGGGGATGGCCATCACCTCGCGCCCGTTCTCCCCGGCCAGGCGGGCGGTGATGAGCGAGCCGCTGTCGGGCGCGGCCTCGACCACCAGCACGCCGCGCGCCAGGCCTGCGATGATGCGGTTGCGCCGCGGGAAATTGTGCGCCACCGGCGGCGTACCGAGCGGGAACTCGCTGACGATGGCGCCGTGCGCGGCAATGCGGTGCGCCAGATCGCGATTGCGGGCGGGGTAGACACGATCCGCGCCGGTGCCGATGACCGCGATGGTTTCCCCGCCTGCGGCTTCCAGTGCGCCACGGTGCGCCGCGGTGTCGACACCCAGTGCCAGGCCGCTGACGATCACCAGCCCCGAGTTCGCCAGCGAGCGGGCGAAGGCCTGTGCGTTCTCCAGGCCTTGCGGCGTGGCCGAACGTGCGCCGACAATGGCCAGCGCGGGGCGCGACAGCAGCTCCGGTCGTCCGATCACGTAAAGCGCGGTCGGTGGGTCGGGGATCTGGAGCAGGGCGGGCGGGTAAGACGCGTCGGCGAGCGTGACCAGATGGTGCTGCGCTTCGCTCAGCCACGCCAGTGCGGCGTCAAGCCCGGCCGCATCCGGCCCGGTCAGCAGCGCATCGGCGACCTCGCGCCCGACAATGGCGGACAGCGTGGTGCGCGAAGCGGAGAGGATGCCGGCGGGTGGGCCCAGCGCCGACAACAGGCTGCGCTGGGCGGCCGGACTGACGCCCGGCGTGAGCGTCAGGCGCAGCCAGGCCTCGTGCTCATTCATCAGGGCCGGCTGACGCGGTCTCCCACCGAGACATGGCCGTCGGTGTCCATCACCAGCGCGTAGGCCACGCGGTTGAAGACCCGGAAGACGAAGGCGACGCCGTAGCGCGCGTCGGGCAGGGCGAAGCGTTCCTTGCCGTCGTCACCGCGGTGGGTGACCGTGCCGCGCTTGCGGTGCAGGGCGATGACGTGACCGACTTCCAGCCCTTCACGTGCGCCGATGTTGAGGGTCACCACGTGGTGACGACCGGTTTCGGCCACGCCGCGATAGATGCCGATGAGCCGGCCGTCGATGTCGGTTTCCGGCGCACGCGGAATGTAGGAGAGGATGCGCGGCTGGTCGATCTTCATCAGCCGGTCCTTCTCGCCGATTTCCTCGATGGCTTCGGTCACGCGCAGGGTGGCCGGCGTGCGCTCGCCGTTCGGTCCGACCGAGGCCGGATCGACGAGACGTGCCTGGCCGAGGAAGTGGGCTTCGTAGGCGAGCGTTTCCTTGGTCTCGGGGTCCACCAGCGGGCGGGCCGGGCGGAATACCTGCCAGCCTTCGATGCCGGGCTCCACGTCCTTGGCGAAGATGACATCTCCGGCCGCGGTGTAGACGCGCTGGTTCTCGGTGGCGACGACGGTGCCGGCGCGCTCCAGGTCTTCCTGCTCGACGATCAGCTGGCGCACCAGGAAGGGCTCGATATCTTCCAGCGGGATGCTGGAAATGGCTTCCTTCAGCGGCTCGGAATACACCTGCGGAGACAGCTTCTGGTCCGTGATGACCCGCCCGATCGACAGGCGCCCTGCACTGCGGTCAAGGATGATGACCTGCCCCGGATAGATCAGGTGCGGGTTCTTCACCTCGTCACGGTTGATTTGCCACACCTCGGGCCAGCGCCACGGCTGTTGCAGGAAGCGCTGGGCGATGCCCCACAGCGTGTCGCCGCGCTGCACCGTGTAGGTGTCTGGCGCATTCGGGGCGAAGGTGTCGGATTGGGACTGCGCCGGGTTCGCGACGAGCATCGCGGCAGCACACAGAAGAGGGAATATAATGCGGGTCATCATTCGATTCCGTAACGGGCGGGTGCGCTGCGCTACCGGAACCCCGGCGCTGTCTTGGCGTCGAACCCGCGGGCTCATTCCAGTGCCCGGTGAGGCTAAGCGGCTGGCATGCCACACTAGCGGAACCGATTCTGCACGTAAAAACCATCAACCGGCAAGCACTCAAAATGGCACTTCTCCCGATCCTGCGATATCCCGATCCGAGGCTGCACAAGCGGGCGGCTCCGGTCGAAGTTGTTGACGATGTCATCCGCAAACTCGTCGCCGACATGGCGGAAACCATGTACGAGGCGCCCGGCATCGGCCTGGCGGCGACCCAGGTGAACGTGCACAAGCGCGTCGTCGTGATCGACGTGACCGAGGATCGCAGCCAGCTGATGGCCTTCATCAACCCGGAAATCCTCGAGAAATCCGGCGAGCAGGTGTGCGAGGAAGGCTGCCTGTCGGTGCCCGGCATCTACGAAAAAGTCACGCGCGCGGCGGAGGTTCGAGTGGCCGCGCTGAACGAGAAGGGCGAGCGCTTCGAGCTGGAGGCCGACGGTCTGCTGGCGGTGTGCATCCAGCACGAAATTGATCACCTCGACGGCAAGGTCTTCGTCGAGCACCTGTCGCAACTCAAGCAGACGCGCATCAAGGGCAAGCTCGTCAAGCGGGCACGGATCACCGCCTGATGGCACCGGATCTGCGCGTCGCGTTCGCCGGCACGCCGGAGTTCGCGGCGGTGGCCCTGCGTGCCCTGCTCACGGCCGCTTACAAAGTTCCCCTCGTGCTGACCCAGCCGGACCGCCCGGCCGGGCGCGGCATGAAACTCAGCCCGAGTCC
>JAJLLM010000080.1:0-6862 GCA_033837965.1 Pseudazoarcus pumilus | reverse complement strand
CGGGATCGGCTCGCTCGGGATGATCAGCGAGGTCAGCGCGCCGTTCGGGTTGACCACGCCGTTGACCGCCTGCACGCCCTGCAGGCGTTCGCCCTGCGGAGTCGTGATGAAACCGTCGGCATCCACCTCGAACTGGCCGTTGCGGCTGAAGGCCTGGCTGCCATCGTTACGCTCGATGATGAAGAATCCGTTGCCATTGATGGCCATGTCGAGCGGGTTTCCGGTCGAGGTCAGACCGCCCTGTGTGAAGGCCTGACGGACCACGTTGGAGGCCGCACCGATACCGACCTGGCCGCTCGAAGAGGCACCGGTGAGCGCCGAGGCGAAGACATCGGAGAATAGTGCGTTACCGGCCTTGAAGCCCACCGTCGAGGCGTTGGCGATGTTGTTGCTGGTGACGTCGATGGCTTTGGCCGACGCACTCAGACCGCTCAATGCTTGCTGGAATGCCATGGTGTCGCTCCGTCAGAGAATCTGCTTGATGTCGTTGAACTGGAAGATGCCGAGATTGCCGATCTGCAGGTCGGTGCTCTTGGGCCCGCGGATCACGCCGGTGACCTGACCGAATTCGAGTGCATTGGCATCCACCGTCTCGCCGCCGATGGTGGCCGTGACCTTCACCGAATACAGGCCGGCAGCAGCAGCCGAGCCATCGAGAGTGGTGCCATCCCACACATAGTTGTGGCTGCCGGCCTCGAAGTCCTCGAAGTCGACCTTGGCCACCTCGATGCCCGAGCTGTCGCGGATGGACAGCGTCACCTTGTCCGCGCCATTGGGCAGCTCGAAGCCGGCGATGCCGCCCGCCTCGGTCAGCACCAGCCCGTCACCCTCGACCAGTACACCGCGGCCGACCAGCGCCGCGGCCTGCATGGCCTCGGCCGATTCCTGTCCGGCGAGCAGTTGCTGGAACATGGTGTTGAGACGCTCGATGCCGTCGACGGTGCTCATCTGCGCGAGCTGCGAGGTCATCTCGGCGTTTTCCATCGGGTTCATCGGATCCTGGTTCTTGAGCTGCGTGGTGAGCAGCGTGAGGAAGCGCGTCTGGGCGTTCTCGTCCTTCTTCTCGGTGGACGTCGTCCCGGAGTTGAGCCAGGAATAGTCGTAACCCGCGGCGTTGACAGTGCTCATCTCGATCTCCCGAGGCTTTCAGGCGCTTACTGACCGATGGTCAGCGTGCGTTGCAAAAGGGTCTTGGCCGTGTTCATGACCTCGACGTTGTTCTGGTAGGAACGCGATGCGGAGATCATGTTGACCATCTCCTCCACCACATTCACGTTGGGCATTTCGACGTAGCCCTCGCCGTTGGCGGCGGGGTTGGCCGGGTCGTACACCAGACGCATCGGCGCGGCGCTCTCGACCACGCCGGTCACCTTCACCCCCTGCGCTTCGGGCCCGGCCACCGGCACGGCCTGGAACATCACCTGCTTGGCGCGGTAGGGCTGGCCGTCCTCGCCCACCACGCTGTCGGCGTTGGCGAGGTTGGAGGCGGTGGTGTTCAGGCGCAGCGACTGGGCGTTGAGGGCCGAGCCGGCGATATTGAAGACGTTGAACATGCTCATGATTCAGCCTCCCTTTCTCACTGGCCCGTGATGGCGGTACGCATGCCGCTCAGCAGGCCGTTGATGAAGGTGAGGCTCGCTTCATAGTGCAGCGAGTTCTCGGCGTAGGCGGCGCGCTCGACATCCATGTTCACCGTGTTGCCGTCCACCGCGGACTGCAGCTCCTGACGAAAGCCGATGTGACCTTCGAAGGGCGTCGCGCCGGCGACCGGCAGGTGTTTGGCGGAAGTCGTCTTCATGTTCAGGGCCGCTCCTTGCTTGCCCAGTGCGCCGGCCAATGCGCTGCGAAAATCAATGTCCTTGGCCTTGTAGTTCGGCGTGTCAGCGTTGGCGATGTTCGACGCCAGCAACTCCTGGCGGCGGGCCTGCACATTCAGCGCGGTCTGATGGAACCGCAGTGCGTCATCGAGCATGGCTTTCATGCTTCACCTCTCGTATTTCCGTGTCCCGCCGACTGTTCCCGGCAGGGACAACTGCCCTATTGCAGCTTTCGTGCCAGCATCGTATGTCCGCATCCGCCCCGCTCTTCGGCCGATAAGAGCCGGCTTTTCCGGCCAATTTCGCCGCTTTCGCCGCCCGCCTTGCCGCCGCACCGGCAGACTTTGCCGCCCGGCATCGACAGCCGCCCAACTGCGCCGGGCCGGCACGTTGCTTGCAATACCCATGCCTTGCCGAAGCCTCAGGTGCGTGATGCAATGCCGCCATGAATCGATTCCTCAGACTCCTCCTCGCCGCCAGCTGCTCCGTGTCCACGCTCGCCTGGGCGCAGCAGCCCTCCGCGCCGGTCGAGGCCGCCGTGCGCGGGCTGCTGGAACGGGAGACGGCCGGTCTGCCGGGAGAGATTGAGCTTGAGGTCGGCGTGCTCGACCCGGCCAACCAGCTGCCGCCGTGTGCCGCGCCGGAAGCCTTTCTGCCCTCCGGCGCGCTGGCCTGGGGCCAGCTCAGCGTCGGCGTGCGCTGCACCGCCCCGGCGACCTGGACGGTGTACCTGCCGGCTCGCGTGAAAGTCGTTGCCGACTACGTGGTGGCGCGCCAGGGCTTGCGTCCGGGGCAGACCATCGGCCCCGGCGACATCGCCCTCGAACGCGGTGATCTGGCAGCCCAGTCCGGCAAGGTGCTGAGCGATCCGGCGCGGGCCATCGGCGTACGCACGAGCCGTGGCATTGCCGCCGGCACGCCGCTGCGGGAGGAACACCTGCGCCTGCCACCGGCCGTGGAGTCCGGCCAGACGGTGAAGATCATCGGCACCGGCAACGGCTTCTCGGTGGGTGGCGAGGGGCGCGCGCTGGGTCGTGCGGCGGACGGCGAGAACGTGCGCGTGCGACTGCCCAACGGCAGCATCGTGAGCGGCATCGCGCGTGCCGGCGGGGTGGTCGAGCTGCGCTTCTGATAACGTGAGATCATTGCGGCTGGCCCGCCGCGCAGCTTCGGCGGGCCATGCAAAATTAATTCGCTAAAGTTTTCTGCAGGGCTGCCGTCTACTACATCAGGAACCCATTCGGGCGCCCTCACCGGAGTACACACGTGAAGATCGAAGGAACCAGCAAAGGCGTCAGCTCCCCGCTCTCGGGCGAGAATCGCGCCAAACCGGCCAGCCCCGCTCCGCAAGGCAGTGGTGCAGGGCAATCGGGCACGGTCGAACTGTCGCCGCTGTCGTCCAGCCTCGCACGGGCCGAAGCCGCGGCTGCCGCGACCCCTGCGGTCGATCAGGCGCGCGTGGACGAAATCCGCCAGGCCATCAGCGAAGGCCGCTTCAAGATCGACGCCAACCGCATCGCCGACGGCCTGCTCGACAGCGTCCGCGAGATGCTCGGCAACGCCGGCAAGGCATGATCCCGGCCGCCGCCCGCGCCCGTTTCGTGCAGGCCATCGACGCTGAACTCGCGTCGCTGGAGCAATTCCGCGAGTTGCTACAGCGCGAGCAGGCCTTGCTCATCGACGGCGACACCGACGGCCTGATGTCGCTCACCCCGAAGAAGTCCGCACTCCATCAGCAACTGCAACGCCAGCACGATGCGCTGGCCATGCTGCTCGGCCAGCACGGCATCACGCCCTCGGCCGAAGCCATCCAGCAACTCTGCGCAGGCCTGCCCGATGTCCTCGCCCGCTGGGACAGCATCCTCGACCTCGGCGCCGAAGTGAAAGCCCTCAACGAGATCAACGGCAAGCTCATCACCGAGCGCATGCAGAACAACCAGGCCGCCCTGTCGGTGCTGCTTTCCGCTGCCGATCAGCCCTCGCTCTACGACGCCGGCGGCAGCGCCCGCCCGAGCGGCCGCGGCCGCCACCTCGGCAGCGCCTGAACCCCGCCCCCGTTTCGCCCCTTGCGGTAGGCACCCCGCCCCCGCAGCGGTTATGCTTGTGCGCCGCCATTCCACGGACCCTCGCAAGTATCCATGACAGGCAAGACCTACGACGAATCCTCCTTCCGCGTCCTCAAGGGGCTGGAGCCGGTACGCGAACGTCCGGGCATGTACACCCGCACCGATTCGCCCGCCCACATCATCCAGGAAGTCATCGACAACGCTGCCGACGAGGCCCTTGGCGGCTTCGCGAAGAAGATCCACGTCACGCTGCATCTGGACGGCTCGATTTCAGTGGCCGACGACGGCCGCGGCATCCCGGTCGGCCTGCATCCCGAGGAAGGCGTGCCGGTGGTGGTGCTGGCCTATACCCGCCTGCACGCCGGCGGCAAGTTCGACAAGCGCGAAGGCAACAGCGCCTACGCGTTCTCGGGCGGCCTGCATGGCGTCGGCGTGGCGGTGACCAATGCGCTGTCCACGCGTATCGAGGTCGAGGTCAAGCGCGACGGCAAGGTGCACCGCATCGACTTTTCCGACGGTGGCGAGCATGTGGGCGAGATCCGGGTCGAAGGTGAATGCGGCCGCCAGAGTGGCACCCGCGTGCGCGTGTGGCCCGACCCGAAGTACTTCGAAGCGCCGCGCGTCCCGCTCAATGAACTCGAACGCCTGCTGCGCAGCAAGGCCGTACTGCTGCCCGGCGTATCCGTGCGGCTCGACACCGAGCAGGCCAGCTGTCCGGCCCTGAGCAAGACCTGGAGCTATCCGGAAGGCCTCGCGGGCTATCTGCGCGAACTGGCCGGCGAGCAGGAGCCGGTGGCTCCCATCTACACGCATGAGAGCTACGCCGGCCGCGACGACGACAGCTACGCCGCTGGTGAAGGCGCGGCATGGGCCATTGCGTGGTTCGAGCAGGCCGTGCCGAGCGAATCGTATGTAAACCTGATCCCCACGGTCGCCGGCGGCACGCACGAATCCGGCCTGCGTGCAGGCGTGTTCGAGGCGGTCAAGTCCTTCATCGAGCATCACACGCTGCTGCCGCGTGGCGTCAAGCTGCAGCAGGAGGACGTCTGCGGCCGCATGAGCTTCGTACTCTCAGCACGCCTGCTCGACCCGCAGTTTCAGGGGCAGGTGAAGGAGAAACTCAACTCGCGTGAAGCCGTGAAACTGGTCTCCGGCCAGATCCGCGACCCCTTCGAGATCTGGCTCAACAACCATGTCGAAGCCGGCCGCGCGATTGCGGAGCTGTCCATCAAGCAGGCGCTGGCACGCCAGAAGAACGCACAGAAGGTCGAGAAGAAGAAGACCTCCGGCGTGGCCGTGCTGCCCGGCAAGCTGTCGGACTGCGAGTCCGAGGACATCGCCGAGAACGAACTCTTCCTGGTCGAGGGCGATTCGGCCGGCGGCTCGGCCAAGATGGCCCGCAACAAGGAAACCCAGGCCATCCTGCCGCTGCGCGGCAAGGTGCAGAACGCCTGGGAAATCGACCCCGACCGCCTGCTTGCCAACGCCGAGATCCACGACATTGCGGTCGCGCTGGGCGTGGACGCCCACACCGCCGACAGCGACCCGGACCTGTCCGGCCTGCGCTACGGCAAGGTCGTCATCATGTCCGATGCCGACGTGGACGGCGCCCACATCCAGACCCTGCTGCTGACACTGTTCTTCCGCCACTTCCCCAAGCTCATCGAGCGCGGCCATGTATATGTGGCGCAGCCACCGCTGTACCGCGTCGACGTCCCCGCACAAGGCAAGAAGCGCCCGGCGCGCCGGTTGTACGCGCTGGACGACGGCGAACTCACCGCCATCCGCGACCGCGCCACGCAGGAAGGCTTCAAGGCCGAAGCGCTGGAAGTCGGCCGTTTCAAGGGCCTCGGCGAGATGAACCCCGAGCAGTTGCGCGAAACCACCATGGACCCTGCCACCCGCCGCGTGCTGCCGGTGCGCGTGCGCCCCGGCGCCTTCGACGACACGCTGAAAATGTTCACCCTGCTGATGGGCAAGGGCGAAGCCTCCGGCCGCCGCGCGTGGATGGAAGAGAAAGGCGACAGCGTCGAAGCGGATGTGTGATGCCTATGTCGGCTAGCCGTAGGGCAGATAAACGCAGCGCATCCGACACAGGCCTCGCACTGCAGCAAGGAGTCTCAACATGAACAAGACCAAGCAGAAATCTCCGAAACCAAGTGACTGGCAACCCCTGTTCGACGCCCTGCAGGCATTCGAGCCTGACTTCCACATCGAGCGCGACCAGCCAAGCATCACTCCGCCGGGCAAGAAGCCGCGCCGCCCCCGCAAGCGCTGAACGTCACATGCGCTTCGCTTATGGTGACCTACAACTGCTGAACGAAGCACCTGCACCCTATCTCTCCGCGACATGACCGACCACACCGACGACATTCTCGACCTCACGCCTCCCGCCCCGCCTGCCGAGCCGCCGCAGGAAGAACTCGGCGACGACGCGCTGCCGCTGGACCGCTTCGCCGAGCAGGCCTATCTCGCCTACGCCATGAGTGTGGTGCGCTCGCGCGCGCTGCCGCAGGTGGAGGACGGCATGAAGCCGGTGCAGCGCCGCATCCTGTATGCGATGAACGAGATGCGCCTGTCGGCCACCTCCAAGCACGTCAAATCCGCGCGCGTGGTCGGCGACGTCATCGGCAAGTACCACCCGCACGGCGATTCCTCGGTGTACGACGCCATGGTGCGCGTGGCGCAGGACTTCTCATTGCGCTATCCACTGGTGGACGGTCAGGGCAACTTCGGCTCGCGCGACGGCGATTCGGCCGCGGCGATGCGCTACACCGAATGCCGCCTCACCCCCATTGCCGACCTGCTGCTGTCCGAGATCGACCGCGGCACGGTGGATTTCCTGCCGAACTACGACGGCGCCTTCCAGGAACCGCAGTTCCTGCCGGCACGCCTGCCCTTCGTGCTGCTCAACGGCGCGTCCGGCATCGCGGTGGGCATGGCGACCGAGATTCCGCCGCACAACCTCAATGAGGTGGC